>DASPKO010000184.1:0-3684 GCA_035628055.1 Phycisphaerales bacterium | reverse complement strand
TGGAACACATGGTATCCGCGGCGGGCGATTTTGACAGTCTGAGTGCTGGCGCCGAGGCCTGTCCGGAGCAGTTCGGGGCCGGAGCGGCGACATTATCTGCGCATCCCAAGCATGCAAGCTCTTGCAACCGTGCGACTTGCGAGCGGACTCTCCGTGGTGGCGCACCCGGCGCCTCAGGTGGAGCGATTTGCGGCGACCTGGCCCGGGCCACGACCTGGCGGATTGCGGGGAGTCGGGCTGGGGGAACTCCGCCCGCATTGGGCCGCCAGCCGGCGGGGGCCGACCGTTTCAAGCATTGGCGTCGGGGCCCCTCCGGGATGGGCGCCTATTTCTTCTCTCAGCAAGACCGCGCAGAGCAGGACCGCACAAGCAGACACCGCACGCCCAGGAGGCGCACGCCGGCTTCCGTGCCGACGAACGAGGAGACCGACATGACACTGCAACTCCGGCCTCTTGAGGAGCAGGTGATGGTGATCACCGGGGCTTCCAGCGGGATCGGGCTGGCGACGGCCCAGGCCGCGGCCAAGCGCGGGGCCAAGCTCGTGCTGGCGGCGCGCAGCGACCGGGCGCTGGGGGAGATCGTGCGTCGCCTCGAGGCGGGCGGGGCCGAGGCGATCGCGGTGGAGTGCGACGTCTCGGACCGTGAGCAGGTCGAGGGGGTGGCGCGGGCGGCGCTGGCGCGCTTCGGGCGGATCGACACCTGGGTGAACAACGCGGGGGTTTCGGTGTATGGGCGTCTTGACGAGGTGAGCGAGGCCGACAGCCGGCGCGTCTTCGAGACCAACTTCTGGGGTGTGTATCACGGCTCGCTGGTGGCGCTCCCGCACCTGAAGTCGCGCGGCGGCGCGCTGATCAACGTCGGCAGCGAGGTCTCCGAGACCGTGATCCCGCTGCAGGGGATCTACTCGGCCTCGAAGCACGCGGTCAAGGGATTCACCGACGCGCTGCGCGTCGAGATCCAGGACGTGGACCGGGCGCCCGTCGCGATCACGCTGATCCAGCCGACCGCCGTGGACACGCCGTACCCGCAACACGCGGCCAACTACATGGAGCAGGAGCCCAAGCTGCCGAGCCCGAACATCGACCCGGAGAAGGTGGCGACGGTAATCCTCGAGGCCGCGGAGAAGCCCACCCGGGCGGTGAAGGTCGGGCTGGTCGCCAAGGTCAACACGGCGCTGGCGAAGGTCGCGCCGCGGCTGGGCGAGAAGCTCGCGGCGCATGAGTACGACCGCCAGCAGGAGGACCGCCCGCCGATCGACCGTGCGGGAGCCCTCTACCGGCCCAGCGAGCAGACCGTCTCGGTCGGGCAGACGCACGGGCGGGCCAGGCTCGACAAGGACTGAGCCCCGGTTCCGGCCCCGGGATCGGGCCCGCGCCGCGGCGCTCTCCCGTCGGGGCTGCTAGGCCCCGGCCAGCTCGAGGAAGCGGCGCGCGAAGCGCGGCCCGGTGCCGGCGTCCTCGTGCTTGAAGAAGACGAACACCTCGCTCCACCCGGCGTCGCGCACGCGCCGCGCCCACGTCGAGAGGTCCGCGTCGGCGTACTCCGCGCGGCGCAGGCGGAGGTAGCCCCAGGGAGCGGTCGCCTGGAAGGGCGCCTCGGCGCCCTCGTCGGCCTCGGCGAGGCACAGGGCGGCTCGCCGGGCCCGCAGCAGCCCAAGGACGTCCGGGTCGAACCAGGAGGAATGCCGGAACTCGAAGGCGGCCTTCCCGGAGGCGGGGAGCAGCCCGAGGAAGTCGCGCAGGCGCGGGACGTCCTTTTTCATGTTCGGGGGGAGCTGGAACAGGATCGGGCCGAGCCTGGGACCGAGCGCCGCGGCGGCCCCGAGAAACTGGGCGAGCGACTCCTCGGCCCCCTTGAGCCTCTGAAAGTGCGTGATCCGCTGCGGGGCTTTGAGCACGAACCGGAAGCTCTCCGGAACTTCGGCCGCCCACGCGCGGACCCCCGCGGGGGTGGGCGCGCGGTAGAAGGTGTTGTTCATCTCAACGGTGTCGAAGCGCTCGGCGTAGTAGCGGAGCATGCGCTTGGCGGGGAGGTCCGCTGGATAGAAGGACCCCTTCCACTCGGGATAGGAGTAGCCGCTGGTGCCAACGTGGAGGTCCATGGGAACCGCAGACTAGCGGCCGCGGGCGGGACCGGGCGCGGACCGCGTGGGGCGGTGCACCGGCGGCACGCGGCTAGCCCGGCACGACGCGGGAGTGGGCGCCACAGATGTCGCTGATCGACTCGGCCGGGTCCTGCGTGAAGCCGGAGCGTGGCCAGGTCCGTCGAGGTGAAGCGCGCCATTGCTTCACCGCGTCGAGGGCGATGTAGCGGTCTTCCGCCGCGAGCTCGGGAACGTCGAATCCCTGGCGGTCCAGGCGCCCGCGCAGGGCTTCGAGATGGCACGGCGTGGCGATGACCACGGCCCCGTCGCCGGCACGCAGTCCGCCGGCGACGAAGCCCTCCAGAGCGTCCAGGAAGGTCGCGGTGCTCTCGTATATCTGCACGAGATGCTCGCACGGCGGGATCTCGCTCCAGAACATGTCACTGGGTCCAGAGGGACGAACCGGGACTGCGGTCGTGCAGGTCTCCGGCCGGCACGGTGGCATGGTGCGGCACGAGGTGCGAGTTGGTCGAGCGGGATTCAGGGCGGCTTCGGACGGTCACGAACCGGCGGCGGGCGATTCCGGCGGCAGAAACGTACAATGCCGTCCAGGTGCTCCCCGCCGGGCGCCGGGCGCGGGCTCGGCGGACGCCTGCGGGAGCGTCCGAGGCGCTTCCGCCGATGAAACAGCCCTACACCGCCCAGCTCCGTTACGAGCCCGCGCGCATCCACGCCGCCGCGGTCTACTGCTCCGACGGCCGCGTCGGGGAGCACTTCGACGATTTCCTCCAGAACGGGCTGGGACTGCCCCGGTACGACCGTGTGAGCCTGCCGGGCGGCCCCGCCTGCCTGGCCGGGCACCCGCAGGCGCTTCTGGAAGAAAAGGGCGTGGTGGACGAGCTGCACTTCCTGGTCGAGGTGCACAAGCTCACCCGCCTGATCCTGATCGCGCACCAGGCCTGCGCCTTCTACACCAACCGGCTGGACCTGAAGGAGCCCCGCCTGGAGCTGGTGCAGCGGGCCGACCTGGTCCGCGCCGCGGCCTACGTTCACCGCGTGACGGGCCTGGCACGGATCGACGCGTTCTTCGCGCGGATCGTGGAGGACCGGGTGTGCTTCGAGCCCGTGGAGGTGTGAGGCCCCCGGGGGCGTCCGAGCGGGGTCTCGAACAAACCCCCCACCCCCATCGCCTGCCTGCCCGGGGGCGGAACGCGACCGCCACCTCGGGCCGGCGCGTCCATCGTCGCGCTGACCCCGTCCAGGGCCGCCCTTGATACCGTGTGCGCATGAGCGCACCGCGGCATCCCGGGGCGGTCGTCATCGCCGGGGGGAGCGGCTTCCTGGGGGTCTCGCTGGCGCTGCACCTGGCCGCGTCGGGGACGCCGATTGTGATCCTGTCGCGGCACCGTCCGCGCGTCGAGGGCCCGTGGCGGCACGTTCCCTGGGATGCGCGCACGCTCGGCCCCTGGGCCGGCGAGCTCGACGGGGCGGCGGGGCTGGTGAACCTCGTCGGGCGGACCGTCGACTGCGTGAAGACCCCGGACCACCAGGACGAGATCCTGCGCTCGCGCGTGGAGGCGACGCGTGTGCTCGGGCTGGC
>DASPKO010000183.1:0-7017 GCA_035628055.1 Phycisphaerales bacterium | reverse complement strand
CGGCACATGCACGACCCTGGTCTTGTCGCCCTCCGGATGGATTGTCCCGGCGATCGCGACCCGCCGTCCGTCCGCGGCCTCCAGCAGGCCCATGTCCCCCGGTTGGCCGCCTGAGCTGGCATAGAAGTTCGTCCGGTCCAGCACGATCCCCACCGCCCGCGTCTGGTTCCCCGCGCGCACATGCTCGTCGAAGTTCTCCCCGTTGTAGATCGCCCGCACCGTCGCCCGCACCTCGCGGCCGTGGTACTTGTCCACGTCGTCGGTCCGGGCCACCCCGAGACGCTGGAGCTGCGCGATCGCCTCCGGCCCCAGCACCAGCGGCCCACCGCCCCCCGGCCCCACTCCCGCGGCAAACCTCCCGGCGCTCCCCGCCCGGGCCTTCTCCTTCGCCTCGGCCATCAGCCGCTCGTACCCGCCCAGGTCCACCCTCATCCCCCGCTCCTCCGCCATGAGCTGGGTCAGGTCGACCGGGAAGCCGTACGTGTCGTGCAGCTTGAAGGCCACCTCGCCGGGGACCTGCCCGCCGCCGCCCCCGCCCACAGCCTCCTCGAACAGCCGCAGCCCCCGCTCCAGCGTGCGCCCGAAGCTTTCTTCTTCTTCCCGCACCACATCCATCACCCGCTGCGGGTTCTGCTTCAGCTCCGGGAAGAAGCCCCCCATCCGCTCCACCACCACGGGCACGAGCTGCGCGAAGAACCCCGGCTTGGCGCCCAGCGTCTGCCGCCCGTAGCGCACGGCCCGCCGCAGGATCCGCCGCAATACGTACCCGCGTCCTTCGTTGCTCGGCACCGCGCCGTCGGTGAGCGCGAACGTCAGCGCCCGCGCGTGATCGGCGATCACGCGGTAGGCCGTGTCGATGTTGTCCTTGTCCTGCGCCCCCAGGCGCCCCATGTACGGGCGCGCCCCGGTGATCCGCTCGATCGCCATGAACAGCGGGGTGAAGAGGTCGGTGTCGTAGTTGCTGGGCTTGCCCTGGAGCACGCTCACCAGCCGTTCCAGCCCCATCCCGGTGTCGATGTGCCGCGCCGGCAACGCCCGGAGCCCGCCCCCCTCCTCGCGGTTGAACCCGATGAAGACGTGGTTCCACACCTCCAGCACGTTGGGGTCCCCGGCGTTCACCAGCCGCGCCGCGTTCCGGGCCCCCACGCGGTCGAAATGAATCTCCGAGCACGGCCCGCACGGGCCCGTCTCCCCCATCTCCCAGAAGTTGTCCTTGAAGCCTCCCGGCAACACATTGCTCGCCGGAAGATGCCCGAGCCACAGGTCGCGCGCCTCGAGGTCCGGCTCCAGCCCGGCCTCCGGCTCACCCCGGAAGTACGTGGCGTACAGCCGCTCCGCGGGGATCCCGTACACCCCCGTGAGCAGCTCCATCCCCCAGGCGATGGACTCCTTCTTGTAGTAGTCGCCGAACGACCACGTCCCGAGCATCTCGAAGAACGTGTGGTGGTACGTGTCCCGCCCCACGTCCTCGAGGTCGTTGTGCTTGCCCCCGGCGCGGATGCACTTCTGGCTGTTCACCGCGCGCTTCAGCCCCGCCAGCGCGCTCCCCGGGGCCGCCTGTCCCAGGAAGATCGGCTTGAACTGGTTCATCCCGGCGTTGGCGAACAGCAGCGTCGGGTCGTCGTGCGGCACCACCGGGGACGACGGCACCACGGCGTGCCCGCCCGCTCCGGGCGCGGGCTTGCCGCGGTAGAACTCCACGAACAGCCGCCGCACCTCGTCGGCGGGGATCGGGCTCGGGAACGTGCTTCTGGCGGGCATGGCGTCTCTTGGCGAGGTCGCGCCGGCGGTCACGGGCCGGGCGCGGCCAATGCTAGCCGAAGCGGCTACTCCCCACCCCGCGGAAGGCCGATAAAGTGCCCGTTCACACCCGCTCGGCCCGCCCCGGCCGTCCCCGCCACCGGACCACTCCATGCCGCAGTTTGATCTCTGCGTGATCGGCAGCGGCCCCGGGGGCCAGAAGGCCGCCATCCAGGCCGCCCGTCTCGGTCGCTCCGTCTGCGTGGTCGAGAAGATGGAGTTCGTGGGCGGCGTCGCGATCAACACCGGCACCATCCCCTCCAAGGCCCTGCGCGAGGCGGTGCTCGACGTGCTCGCCGCGCGCCGCCGGGGCTCCGAGGCCTTCGACGCCCTCGACCGCCGCCGCCAGCTCGCCGAGCTCGCCGCCGCCACCCAGCGCGTCGTCCGCGCCGAGATCGACATCGCCCGCTCCCAGCTCGTCACCGCCGGCGTCGAGATCTACAGCGGCGTCGGCTCCCTTGTCGACCAGCACACCGTGCAGGTCCAGGCGGCCCGCGGCACCCAGTCCATCCACGCCAACCACATCCTCATCGCCGCCGGCACCACCCCCGCACGCCCGCCCGGCATCCCGTTCGACGACGTCAACGTCATCACCTCCGACGAGATCATCAGGCTCCCCTACCTCCCGCGCAGCATGATCGTCGTCGGGGGCGGGGTCATCGGCACCGAGTACGCCTCGATGCTCTCGGCCCTGGGCGTGCGTGTCACGCTCATCGAGGGACGCGCCCGCGTCCTGGATTTCGTCGACGCCGAGATCACCGAGGCGCTCCAGTACCACCTCCGCCAGGCGGGCATGACCCTCCGCCTGGGCGAGCAGGTCGTGCGCGTCTCGCTCACCGACCCGCCGCCCAGCGCCCGCCCCGACATCTATGACAGCATGGTCGAGGCCCAGCTCGAGAGCGGCAAGACCATCCGCGCCGACAGCCTGCTCTACGCCGTGGGCCGCCAGGGCGCCACCGACGCGCTCAATCTCCCCGCCGTGGGCCTCGAGGCCGACAGCCGCGGGCGGATCAAGGTCGACGCCAACTATCGCACCGGCGTCCCCACCATCTCGGCGGTCGGCGACGTCATCGGCTTCCCGGCGCTCGCCTCGACGTCGATGGAACAGGGTCGCCTCGCCGCCTGCGCCATGTTCGGGCAGAGCTGCCCGGCGATGACCCAGACCCTCCCCTACGGGATCTACTCCATCCCCGAGATCTCCATGGTCGGCTGGACCGAGGAACGCCTCACCGCGGAGAACATTCCTTACGTCGCCGGCGTCGCCCACTACCGCGAGACCGCGCGCGGCCAGCTCCTCAACGACCAGACGGGCATGCTCAAGCTGCTCATCCACCAGGACTCGCGCGTCATCCTGGGCGTCCACGCCATCGGGACCGGCGCCACCGAGCTCATCCACATCGGGCAGGCCGTGATGGCCTTCCAGGGAACCGTCGATTACTTCGTGGAGACCGTCTTCAACTACCCCACGCTCGCCGAGTGCTACAAGGTCGCGGCCCAGAGCGGCCTGGCCCGGCTGTAGCCGCGCCACCGCGCACGATCGCCGTGCGCCGCCGCGCGTGCACCCGCGAACCCACCGCGAGCGCGGCGACCGGCCGCGTGCACCTTCGCCGGTTTACTTGCCCTTGGCGCCCGCCGACGGCTTGGGCTGGCCCGCCGTCTCGGTGAACTCGGCCCCGCCCTCGACCAGGTGCTTGGCCCCGCGGCGCCGATCCCGCAGCCGCCGCGAGCGGCCCGCGCGGTCGCGCAGGTAGTAGAGCTTGGCGCGCCGGGCGTCGCCCCGGCGCACGACCTCGATCTTCGCCAGCTTGGGCGAGTTGATCGGGACGATCCGCTCGACCCCCATGTTCTCCACGATCCGCCGGACCGTGATCATCTCGTTGACGCCCCGCCCCGAGCGCCCCAGCACCACGCCCTGGAAGACCTGGACCCGCTCCTTGGCACCCTCCACGATCCGCAGGTGCAGGTTCACGGTGTCGCCCACGTCCACGCGCGGATGATCGGTGCGGACCACGGACGCGTTCACGTTCTCGATGATCTCTTGCAGGCCCATGGCGAATCTTCCAGAAACAGGGATGAAAAACGGGCCCGAACCATAGACGCCGCAGCCCTTACATTCCACCGGGTCCGGCCCCCGGCCCCCCCCCGAGCAGGTCCGGCCGCCGCTGACGCGTCCGCTCCTCCCGCTCCCGCTGCCGCCACGCCTCGATCGCGCCGTGGTGCCCGCTCAGCAGCACCTCCGGCACCTCCGCCCCCCGCCAGACGCGCGGCTTGGTGTAGTGCGGGCAGTCCAGCAGCCGCCGCCCTCCCGCCCCCGCGGCGAACGAGTCCTGGGCCGCCGAATCCTCGTCGCCCAGCACCCCCGGCACCAGGCGGATCACCGCGTCCATCAGCACCAGCGCCGCCAGCTCGCCGCCGCTGAGCACGTAGTCGCCCACGCTCACTTCCCTCGGGGCCAGCTCCCGGATCACCCGCTCGTCGATCCCTTCGTAGTGCCCGGCGATCAGCAGCAGCCTTCGCTTCCCGGCCAGCTCCTCGACCAGCGGCTGGTCCAGCCGTGCTCCCTGCGGCGTCAGGAGCACGCGCGTGGCCGGGCGGGCGTCGCGGGCCTCGACCGCGGCCACCGCGTCCCACACCGGCTGGCACATCATCACCATGCCCGGGCCCCCGCCGAAGGGGCGATCGTCGGTCTTCTGGTGCTTGCCCGGCGCAAAGTCGCGGATATTGGTGGCGTGCCATTCGACCAGGCCCGCCGCCCGTGCCCGGGCGGGGATGCTCGAGCCCAGCGCCGCCGGCGGGTCGGTCCCGAACATCTCCGGGAACGTCGTCAGGATGTCGATCCGCAGCGCGGTCACTCAGCTTTCCTTCGTCCCGGCCTCCGCCGCCAGCAGCGCGCGCACGGCCGCGGCGTACGCGCCGCCCAGCACCACCCCCCGCCGGCCCATCGCCGCCGCCGCGACCTCGAGGAACTTCGGCCCCCGGTACCGCGAGAGTCCGGCGTCGGTAGCCCAAGTGAACCGCGGCACCGCCCCCGTGATCGGCCCCGTCGCCGCCCACATCGTTCCCGTGCCCACCACCGCGCCGGTCATCAGGCGCGTGCCAATCGCCGTGCGCACGTGGTCGCCGAGCACCGCGCCCAGGAACTGTTCTCCCGTGCGCTCCATCGACGTCCCCGGCATCGCTCGCGCCGCCACGTCCCCGTAGGTATTGAGCAGGTTCGACCCGGTCGTGCCGGCGCCCAGGTTCACCCACTCACCGACCCACGAGTCCCCCAGGAAGCCATCGTGCGCCTTGTTGGCGTACCCCTGGAAGACGCACCCCGACACCTCCCCGCCCACCTTGCACCACGGGCCCAGCGCGCTCGCCCGGACCACCGCCCGCTCCAGCACCACCGAGTTCGCACCGACGGCGCACGGCCCGACCACCACCGCCCCCGGTCGCACGACCGCCCCGGTCTGAAGAACGATCGGACCGCCCGACGCGTCCAGGACCACCGCCGGATCGACGCGCACGCCCGCCGCGATGTGCACTCCATGCCCACCGAGCACGTGCACCCCCGGCGGGACCGGAGCACTCGTGCCCGCTCCCTCCCTCAGCCGGGCCACGTCCAGGCCCAGGCACGCGTCACGGAACTTCTTGACATCCCACGGCCGTTGCAGCACGCCCGCGCGGATGTCCTGCGCCTCCAGCGCCGCCGCCGGACCCGCGCCGCCGAGCAGGGACTCCACCGTTCGCCCCTCCGCCGGCGCGTACACGGTCCGCTTGGTGACCTCGTCACGGAGCGGCCCGCCCCCCGCCAGGCCCTCCCCGGCGAGCAGGGTGCTGAGCCCGTCGGCGAGCCAGACCCCGCGGCCGAGCAGACCGGGAAGGTTGACGGGCAGCCCGTGCCGCTCCTCCGTCACCGCGGCCAGCCGCTCCGGGACCACCAGCCCGACCACTCGGATCCCCCCGGCGGCGCGGAGTCTCTCGAGATTGGTCAGCGCCCCGGTGCGCACGTCGAAGGCCGCGCGCAGGTCTCTCAGCGGACCCAGCACGCCGCTCCCGTCGTCATACACCACCACGTCGCGCATGCATCCGAGTTTATCCGCGGGCACGGACGATCCGTCCACCGTCACCTCACCGGCGCGATCTACGCTTGCGCCGGTGCCGTCGCTGAACGACCTCTCCCTGCCCGACCTCTTCGCCCACCTGTCACGGACCGGTCTGGTCCGCCGCGCCCTCGAACTGGCGCGTGACGAGGACCTGGGCGCGGCCGGCTTCGCCCGCCACGGGCTCCTGGCCGACATCACCACCCGGGCCGTCGCCGCCGCCGACGAGCCCGCCGCCGCCACCATCATGCTCCGTCCCGGCCAGGAGGGCGCGGTCCTCTCCGGGCTGGCCTGCGTTCCCCAGTGCCTGGAGGTCTTCTCGGCGGCCCTCGAGTTTGCGCCCCTCGCGCGCGACGGCGACCGCTTCACGGGCGCCCCGGCGGCCGTGGCACGACTCTCCGGCCCGCTCGCGCACGTGCTCGTGGTCGAGCGCACGATCCTGAATCTGCTCGGGCGGCTCAGCGGCGTCGCCACGCGCACCGCCCGCTTCGTCGCGGAGCTCTCGGGAACCCCGGCCGCGCTCCTCGACACCCGCAAGACCACGCCCGGGCTGCGCGTGCTCGAGAAGTACGCCGTGCGCTGCGGCGGGGGGCTCTGCCATCGCCTGGGGCTGCACGACGCCGTGCTCGTCAAGGACAACCACCTGGCCCATGTCCGGCCCGGCGAGCTCGCGGCATTCCTTAGCGCGGCGAGCGCGCGGGCCCGGGCCTGCGACCCGGCCCCCGACTCCATCGAGGTCGAGGTGGACAGCCTCGACCAGCTCTCGGAGCTCCTCGCCGCGGGCGGGTGCGGGGCCGACATGGTCCTGCTCGACAACTTCTCGCCGGACCAGCTCCGGCGCGCGGTCGAACTCCGCGACCGCTTCGCAGTGCCCCTGCTCCTCGAGGCCTCGGGCGGGGTCGCGCTCGGGACGATCCGCCAGGTGGCCCTCACGGGCGTCGACCGGATCAGCGCCGGCTCGCTCACCCACGGGGCCACGTGGGTGGACTTCGGCCTGGACCTCCCGGGGTAAGCCCTACCGCGGGCCGGCGGCCGGCTGCCTCGACAGCGCCCGCAGCTCGCGCCGCATGACCTTTCCGGTCGGGTTGCGCGGGAGCTGCTCCACCACGCGCACCTCGCGCGGACACTTGTA
>DASPKO010000182.1:0-4527 GCA_035628055.1 Phycisphaerales bacterium | reverse complement strand
CCACGACGGGGGCCGGCCCGCGCGGCGGCGGCCGAATATAGCGCGGGGCGCCCGGGCCGCGCCGGCGCGGCCGGGCCGGGACCCGCCGGGGTAGGCTTGGGCCATGGGCAGCGGCGCGCGGCGCTCCGTGATGATCGTCGGGGCCGGCCTGGCCGGGGCGCTGCTGGGGTGCTATCTGCGGCGCCAGGGGCTGGAGGTCGACATCTACGAGCGCCGCCCCGACCCGCGTGTCCAGGGCTGGGCGGGCGGACGGTCGATCAACCTGGCCCTGTCGGCCCGGGGGATTCGCGGCCTCGCCGGCGTCGGCCTGGCCGAGCGCGTGCTGGCCGGGGCCGTGCCCATGAGCGGCCGGATGATCCACGGGCGCGCGGGCGAACTCACCTTCCAGGCCTACAGCAAGAACCCGGAGGACGCGATCAACTCCGTCTCGCGCTCCGGGCTGAACCTGGTGCTCATCGAGGCGGCCCAGGAGTGCGGGGCGCGGCTGCACTTCGGGCACCGCTGCGTGGACGTGGACCTCGACGGGCCCGCGGCGGTCTTCGAGGTGGACGAGGCCGGCGGCGTCCCGGGGAGCGTTTCGGTCCCGCCGGTGGTGCGCCGCGCGAGTGCCGGCCTGATCGTCGGCGCCGACGGAGCCTACAGCGCCGTGCGCGCGCGGCTGGCACGCCAGGAGCGCTTCGACTACAGCCAGACCTATCTGGCGCACGGGTACAAGGAGCTGCACATACCGGCCCTGACGCCGACCGCCGGTCCGACCACCCCGGCGGGCCGCTTCGCGCTGGCGCCGCACGCCCTGCACATCTGGCCCCGGGGCGGCTCGATGATGATCGCGCTGCCCAACACCGACGGGAGCTTCACCTGCACGCTCTTCTGGCCCTTCGAGGGTGAGCATTCGTTCGCCGCGCTGACGACGGAGGCGGAGGCCGCGGCCTTCTTTGCGCGCGAGTACCCCGACGCCCCAGCGCTGATGCCCACCCTCACGCGCGACTTCTTCGCCAACCCCACGGGCTCGCTGGTGACGATCCGCTGCTGGCCCTGGTCGCACGCCGGACGCGTGGCCCTGCTGGGCGACGCCGCTCACGCCATCGTGCCCTTCTTCGGTCAGGGGATGAACGCGGCGTTCGAGGACGTGGTCGAGCTGGACGAGTGCCTGAGGCGCCACGAGGGGGATCGGGCCGCGGGCGTCGCGGCGTATCAGCGGGCCCGCAAGCCCAACGCCGACGCCATCGCGGACATGGCCCACGAGAACTTCCTGGAGATGCGCGACGCGGTGGGACGGCCCGAGTTCCTCTACCGCAAGCGGGTGGAGCAGGCGGTGCACGAGCTCTTCCCCGACCGGGTCGCGCCGCTCTACAACCTGGTCAGCTTCGCCACCGTCCCCTACGTGGAGGCCCGGCGGCGGGGGCGCGAGCTCGACGCGGTCGTGGAGCGGGTGGTGGCGCGCGTGCCCGCGGCCCGGGCGCGGGAGCTCGGGGTCGAGGCGTGGAAGCAGGAGGTGCGCGCCGCCGCGGCGCCGGTGCTCGAGGGAGGGACCCGGGAGTGAAGGTCTACGACATCTCGCCGGTGCTGACGGCGCGGACCGCGGTTTGGCCTGGTGATACCCCGCTGGCCCGCGAGGTGCTGTGCGACCTGGCGCGGGGGGACTCGGTGACGCTCTCGACGCTGCGGTCGACCGTCCACCTGGGCGCTCACGCCGATGGGCCGAACCACTATGCCCTCGACGCGAGCGGGGGGGCCGTGGGGGCGCCGGGGATCGGGGAGCGGAGCCTGGAGTATTACCTCGGGGCCTGCCAGGTCGTGAGCGCACGCGTCGGGCGGGGCGAGCGCGTGCGGCCCGAGCACCTTCTCGGGGCCCTCGGGACCATCGCCCAGCGGCGCGTGCTCGTGCGCACCGACACGTTCCGGGATCCCACGAGCTTCAACGAGGATTTCGCGGCCCTCTCCGTCGAGCTCGTCGACGAGCTGGCGCGCCGCGGCGTGGTCACGATCGGGATCGACACGCCCAGCGTGGACCTCTTTGCCAGCAAGACTCTCGAGGCCCACCGGGCCATGCACGCCCACGACATGGCGATTCTGGAAGGGCTGGTGCTGGGCGACGTGCCCCCGGGCACCTACGAGCTCATTGCGCTCCCTTTGCGGCTGCTGGGCTTTGACGCCAGCCCGGTGCGCGCGGTGCTGCGCGACGTGCCGGGCGGACCGCCTGCCGGCATTGCGGTCGGGTCCGGCGCCTAGCCCGGACCCGGCCGGCCCAGCACGTCCAGGGCCGGGGCCCACTCGAGCCAGTCGTCGTCGGGCTTGGGCTCGAGCGTGAAGCGGTGCCCGTCGGCCACGGGAGCGCCCGGCTTGTCCGGGGTGGCGAAGGCCACCCCGCCCCCGACGACGGATTGCAGCGAGCCCGCGCGCACCGTGAGCCCGCTGGTGATGCCCCAGTCCACCCCGAGGCCCCCGGCGTTCCAGAAGCGGCTGTTGTCGCGCACGAGGTTGGCGTGGACGGCGTCGAGGCGCACGGTGATCTCCACGGCCCGGGCGTCGGGCGCGAGCCCGACGGTGCGGACCGAGCCCACCTGCAAGCCCCGGTAGAGCACGGGCGAGCCCGCGCTGATCGAGCCGATCGTCGGGGCCAGCAGCACGAGCTCCAGGCTCGAGCCGGAGGTGGCGTGCGGGGGTCGGCCGGGGGGCTGCTCGAGCCCGGCGAAGGCCGACCGGCGCGGGCCGTCGCCCGGCTGGACCTCGATGTAGCGCGGACCGAGCAGGGTCTCGAGCCCGGTGACCCCCGCGAGGCTGACCTCCGGGCGCACGACCCAGAAGCGGCTTCCCTCGACGGCGACGCCGGACGCCTCCCGGTCCAGGCGGGCCCGGACGCGGACCGACTCGAGCGAGGCCGCGAGGGAGACGGTCTCGACCTCTCCGATGCGCACGCCGCGGTAGCTCACGGGGTCGCCGGCGCGGATCCCGCTCCCGTTCTCGAAGCTGATCTCGATGAGCGGGCCGCGCTCGGCCAGGCCGCTGTAGAGGAGCCAGGCGGCGACGCCGAGCGCCAGGACGGGCAGCAGCCAGGCCCAGGAGAAGCGCCCGCGCGGGCCGACGATCGCGGCGGGCGGGGTGGGCGGGGCGGTCTGCGGGGCCGCCTCGGTCATGCCGTCTCCCCGGCCCAGAGGGCGTGCGGGTCGAGGCGCGCGGAGGCGAGGAGGCTCAGAACCACCACGGCCGCGAAGGCGCCCGCGCCCGGCCCGGCGCTGACGTCGGCGTAGTCACCGAGCTTGACCGTCGCCACCAGCACCGCGACCAGGAGCACGTCGAGCATGCCCCAGCGACCGAGCCACTCCAGGCCCGCGTGCGTGAGCATGCCGGCGCGCCCGGTGACCAGGCCCGCGCCCAGCGCCAGCGTCGCCACCAGCTTGGCGATGGGGATGAGAATCGAGCAGACGAAGACCAGCAGGCCGATGGCGACCTGCCCGTCGGCGACCAGGTCGCGCGCGCCCGTCCATATGGTCGCGGTGCGCACGTGCCCGAACTTCTCGAGCCGCATGACCGGCAGCAGGAGGGCCGGCACGAAGAGGATCAGGGCGGCCAGGGCGAGGGCGGCGGCGCCCGCGCCGGGACCGCGGTCGCCGAGGGCCTCGCGCACCACCGCGCCGCACCGGGGGCAGAGCGCCCGGTGACGCTCCGGCACGGGAGCGACCCGCTGCACGAGGCCGCAGCGCCGGCAGCCGGCGAGGATCGGGTTGATCGGGGCGCTCGTCACGGCTCGGGCAGTGTACGAGAGGGCGCGGGGCCTCCGACCGCGCTCGCCCCCCGGGCGCTCGCTCGGCCGGCGAGTGCTACGGCACCAGGAACGCGTCGCCGGGCGCGGCCGGGGCTTCGGTCCCGCGGAGAGGCTGGGCCCGCACCGGCTCGCTGAGGCGCGAGATGACCCCCTCGAGGCCACGCGGGAGCCAGACGTTGTCCCCGTCGGGCAGGACCGGCGTGTTCAGGAAGAGGGTCGAGCCATCGCCGAGCAGGGCGTTCTGCCCGCGGCCGCGGTGGTTCGGGGAGTTCTCGACGGGGTTGATCGCCTCGCCTCGGATCGCCCGGAGGATCACCGGCGAGCGGTCGATCATGACCACCGAGCGGGCCCCCTCGGTCCAGCGCGGGCGGAAGCGGGAATAGAGGTTCTGGTACGAGTACGAGACGTCCTTGATGCTCTTCCAGTCGAAGTCGCCGGCCTTGGTCGGGCAGGTGCAGGCGCACGCGTTGCCATGGCAGGCCAGGTCGGCGAGCGAGGCGTGCCCGGTGCGCACCAGCGTGAAGAGGTTCGCGGAGTTCGAGCGCTCGCGGCTGGAGCCGACCTCCCACCAGCGGCTGCCCGCCAGCGAGGCCGAGGCCATGGGCAGGCTGTCGCGGTTCTCTCCCGCGTAGCTCGAGAAGGCCAGGCCCGCGGTCGCCATGTTGGTCTGGCAGGCCAGCGTGCGGGCCTGCTCGCGGGCCCCGGCGAGCATGGGCCAGACCGCCGCCCCGCCTACCAGAGCCAGGGCCGCGACCGACGCG
>DASPKO010000181.1:0-4977 GCA_035628055.1 Phycisphaerales bacterium | reverse complement strand
CGCAGAGCAGGCCCGCCTCGGCCACGACCAGGGCGTGCCCCCCCCCACCGATGATCACGCCGACGGGCGGCTCGCGCACGCCGCGTACATCGGCTCGCCCGGCCCGGGGACGTTCGCGGTCCCGGCCCACCCGCCGCGCAGCGGCTCGTAGACTCTGGCCCGGGCCCAACCGGTCCCGCGACCTCCCCCACGGCGCGCCCACGTGAACCCGACCGCGGAGCTCATCCAACCCGAGGTGCAGGAGCTCGTGCGCGAGGGCCGCTTCAGCGAGCTGCGCGCCGCCCTGAGGGGCCTCCCCTCGGCCGACCTGGCCGACGTGGTGATGGCCCTGGAGCCCGACGAGGCGGCGATCCTGTTCCGCTTCCTGCCGCGCGACGACGCGGGCGAGGTCTTTGCCTACCTCCCGCAGGAGAAGCAGGAGGAGCTGATCGGGCAGCTCGGGGCCAGCGCCGTGCGCGTGATCGAGGGCATGGACGTCGACGACCGGGCCCGCCTGCTCGACGAGCTTCCCACCGAGGTGGCCCAGCGGCTCATCGGCTCGCTGAACCCGGAGGAGCGCCGCCAGACCCAGGCGATCCTGGGCTATCCCGCCGAGAGCGTGGGGCGCCTGATGACGCCCGACTACGTGCGCATCCGGCGCGAGTGGACCGTCGCCGAGGCGATGGCGCACGTGCGCCGCTACGGCCGCGACGCCGAGACCATCAACGTGGTCTATGTCGTGGGGGAGGCGGGCGAGCTGGTGGGGGAGGTCCGGCTGCGCCAGCTCCTGCTCGCCGAGCCCTCGGCCTTCGTCGAGTCGGTGATGGACCGCAACGTGGTGGCCCTCCGCGCCGACCAGGACCAGGAGGAGGCGGTCCGCCAGCTCACCCGCTACGACCGCGTCGCCCTGCCGGTGCTCGACACCCGGGGGTCGCTCCTGGGCATCGTCACCCACGACGACGTCGCCGACGTCGCCCAGGAGGAGGCGACCGAGGACATCCACCGCATCGGCGGCCTGGAGGCCCTCGACCAGCCCTACATGGAGACCGGGCTGGGGGAGATGTACCGCAAGCGCGGGTTCTGGCTCAGCGCGCTCTTCGTCGGGCAAGGCGTGACCATCCTGGCCCTCAAGGCCTTCGAGGACACCATCGACCGGGCGGCGGTGCTGGCGGTCTTCCTGCCCCTGGTGATCTCGTGCGGGGGGAACTCGGGCTCGCAGGCCGCCACGCTCGTCACCCGCGCCGTCGCCCTGGGCGAGGTCGGCATGGGTGACGGGTGGCGCATCCTTCGGCACGAGCTGGCGACCAGCGCCCTGCTCGCCGCCTCGCTCGGCGCCCTGGGCCTGGCCTCGGTGCTGGTTTTCAACGGCCTGGTATTCCCGGCGCTGGGATGGGAGGTGACCGGCCATCCGGTGCGGCTGGCGGTGGCGGTGGCCCTGGCCATCGCCGGGGTGGTCCTCTGGGGGACCATGGTCGGTTCGCTCCTGCCCCTGGTGCTCAAGCGGTTCGGCTTCGACCCCGCGACCGCCTCGTCGCCCCTGGTGGCGACGCTGATGGATGCGTCCGGGACGGTGCTGTACCTCGCGATGGCGCTGGCGATACTTCGCGGGACGCTGCTCTAGGCCGATAAACTCTCCGCCATGCCGCTGCTGGGCGTCAACATCGACCACGTCGCCTCCCTCCGGCAGGCGCGCTACCGCGCGGGCGGCGCGGCCGACGTGGCGGCCCCCGCCGCCCCTCCGCCCGAGGCCGAGCCCGACCCGGTGAGCGCGGCCCACGAGGCGGAGCTCGGCGGCGCTCAGATCATCACCGTGCATCTCCGCGAGGACCGCCGGCACATCCACGACCGGGACCTGGTCCGCCTCGCCGAGCGGGGCCGGGCGCGGCTCAACCTGGAGATGGCCGCGACGCCGGCGATGCTCCGGCTGGCGGTGGACCTGCGGGCCCGCACGGGGCGCCCGCACATGGCGACGCTGGTGCCCGAGGGTCGGCGCGAGGTGACGACCGAGGGCGGGCTGGATGCGGTGGGGCGCCAGAGCGAGCTCCGCGACGCCGCGGCACGCCTGCGCGAGGCCGGCATCGTGGTCTCGGCCTTCATCGACGCCGATCCGGCGCAGGTCGAGGCGGCGGCCCGCGCCGCGTTCGATGCGGCGGAGCTGCACACCGGTCCCTACGCCGCGGCCGCGTGGCGGGCGGGGAACGATCAGAGCCACCCCGAGCTCTCCGGGGCGCTGGCGGCCCTGGCCGACGCCGGGCACCGGGTCCGGGCCGCGCGCCTGCGCCTGCACGCCGGGCACGCGCTCGGCTACGGCAACGTGACACCGGTGGCCGCCCTGCCGGGGATGGCCGAGCTGCACATCGGGCACGCGATCGTGAGCCGGGCCGTGCTGGTGGGGCTCCGCCGGGCGGTGCGGACCATGCTGGCCCTGATGGACCGGGCGGCGGAGCAGTTTCCCAGGCCCCGGGTGCCGTGATGGCCCTGCTCGAGCCGCGCGAGGTCCGGCTGTCGGGCGGCGTCCGCGTGCTGGTGCGCGGCGCCACCGAGCTCGACGCCCCCGGGGTGCTGGAGTTTCTGCGCGAGGTCATGGGGGACTCGCCGCACCTGCTCACCCAGCCTTTCGAGCTCCCCGACGAGGCGGGGGAACGCCAGTGGATCGCCAAGCACACGGGGTGCCCGGGGTCTCTGGCCATGCTGGCCGAGGTCGAGGGCGTCGTCGTCGGGCTGCTGAGCTTCAGCCCCGGCGCCCGGGCCCGGACCGCGCACCACGGGACGCTGGGGATCACGGTGCGCTCGGCCTGGCGGGGGCGCGGCCTGGGTCGGCAGATGATGCTCGGCCTGCTGGAGTGGGCCAGAGCGCACCCCACCCTCGAGAAGGTGTGCCTCGGCGTCTTCGCCACCAACACCCGGGCGATCGCGCTCTACGAGTCGCTGGGTTTCCGCGAGGAGGCCCGGCGGCGCGGCGAGATCAAGCTGGGCCCGGGCCGATATGTAGACGAGGTGCAGATGAGCCTGTGGGTCAAGGCGGGGCCGGAGGGAGTGCCCGTGCACCGACCAGGAGAGCCGAGATGAGCCAGGACCGCTCCGCCGGGCGCCGCTTCCGCGGCGCGTTCACCGCGATCATCACCCCGTTCTCCGCCGGCGGGGCCGCGATCGACTTTGCCCGCCTCGGTGCGCAGATCGAGGCCCAGGCCCGCGGGGGCGTCGCCGGCGTGGTGATCTCGGGAACGACCGGGGAGTCGCCGACGCTCACCGGGGCGGAGTACCACCAGCTCCTCGAGGCCGGCGTGGCCCGGGCTCGCGCCGCGGGCATTCTCGCCGTGGCCGGCACGGGCTCCAACTCCACGGCCCACGCGGTGGAGCAGCACCGCCTCGCGGCCTCGCTCGGGGCGCACGGCTCGCTCTCGGTCAATCCCTATTACAACAAGCCGACCCAGGAGGGCCTCTACCGGCACTTCATGGCGGTCGCCGACGCCGCCGATCTCCCCGTGATGCTCTACAACATCCCGGGGCGGACCGGAGTGGCGCTCCTGCCCGCGACCATCGAGCGGCTGGCGCGGCACCGGAACATCCGGGCGGTGAAGGAGGCCACCGGCTCGACCGACTCGTGCGACCAGATCATCGAGCGCTGTCCCGACCTCGACGTGCTCTCGGGAGACGACGGCATGACGCTTTGCTTCGCCGCGCTCGGGGCGGTCGGCGTGGTGTCGGTCGCGTCGAACATCGTGCCGGACAAGGTCGCGGCGCTCTGCGCCGCCTTCCTGGGCGCCCGCTGGGAGGAGGCCCGGGGCGTGCACCGCGAGCTGGCGGGCCTCTGCCGGGCGCTTTTCGTCGAGACCAACCCGATCCCGGTGAAGGCGGCGCTGCGGCTGCTGGGCCGCGACTCCGGCGAGCTCCGCCTGCCCATGACCGAGGCCACTCCCGAGACGGTGGCGGCGCTGCGGCGTCCGCTGGCGAAGCTCGGGCTCCTGTAGCCGACGAAAAAAACGCTTGGGAACCCGCGGCCCGCGCCGTATCGTACCGGCGGCAGCGCCCGCGGTGGGCGTGCCGTGGCCCGACGCTTCCCGCCTCGCCCGACGCGCCGGCCGCGCGTACTGTGACCGCCCATGTCCGACGCGAAGACCAGCACGCTGCGCCGCAAGAAGCTCGCCGTCGAGGCCCCCGCGCCCGCCCCGGAGGTCGCCGCGGACCTGCCCGTGAGCTATCAGGAGGCGCTGCGGTACCTCGCCGAGCGTGTCGACGTCGAGAAGCTGCGGGCCTCGCGCGTCACGCGCGACATGTTCAAGCTCGACCGGATGCGCGCCCTGCTGGACGCCCTGGGCAACCCGCACGAGTCGCTCCGCTGCGTGCACGTCGCCGGCACCAAGGGCAAGGGGAGCACCTGCGAGATGACCGCCTGCTGCCTGGAGGCGTGCGGGTACACCGTGGGCGTCTACACCAGCCCGCACGTGGTGGACGTGCGCGAGCGGGTGCGGATCAACCGGCGCCTGATCTCGTACGCGGACTTCGCCCGCACGCTCTCGAAGGTCGCCGAGGCGGCCAGCCGCCTCGAGGCCGCCCACGGGCCGGCGAGCTACTTCGAGGTCCTCACCGCGCTGGCCCTGGCCCACTTCGCGGAGGAGGCGGTCGACGCCGCGGTCATCGAGACCGGCCTGGGCGGCCGCCTGGACTCGACCAACGTGATCGTGCCCGAGGTGGCGGCCATCACGGCGATCGGGCTCGACCACACCCAGATTCTCGGCGATACGCCCGAGCTCATCGCCCGCGAGAAGGCGGGCATCTTCAAGCCCGGCGTGCCGGCCCTGACGGTGCCGCAGACCCCCGGCGTCCTCGCGGTGCTGCGCGAGGCGGCCGGACAGTGCGGGGTGCCCCTCCAAGTCGTGGGCCAGGACATCGAGTTCTCGGTGCGCTTCGAGAACTCCGGGCCGCGCGGCCCGCACGCCCGGGTCTGCCTCACGACCCCGCGTTCCAGCTTCGAGCACCTGCCCGTCCCCCTCCCCG
>DASPKO010000180.1:0-9774 GCA_035628055.1 Phycisphaerales bacterium | reverse complement strand
CAGGACTACCTGCTCGGCACCTCGATCGCCCGCCCGCTGATCGCCGCCCACCAGGTGGCCGTCGCCCGGGAGACCGGCGCCGACGCGGTCGGCCACGGGGCGACCGGCAAGGGGAACGACCAGGTGCGTTTCGAGCTGACGTACATGGCCCTGGCGCCCGACCTGCGGATCGTGGCCCCGTGGAAGGACCCGGCCTTCGAGCTCACCAGTCGCGAGGCGGCGATCGAGTACGCGCGGCGCCAGCGGATCCCCATCACCGCCTCACCCGCCAAGATCTACTCGCGCGACCGCAACCTCTGGCACTGCTCCCACGAGGGAGCCGAGATCGAGCGCCCCGACCGGCCCGTGCGCGACGACGTGTGGCTCATGACGCGCCCGCTCGCCGAGGCCCCGGACGAGCCCGCCCGCGTCCTGGTGGGCTTCGAGCGGGGCAACCCCGTCTCGCTCGACGGCGAGGCGATGCCCGGGCACGAGCTGATCCACGCGCTCAACCAGCTCGCCGGCGAGCACGCGGTGGGACAGGTGGTGCTCGTCGAGAACCGCCTCGTCGGGATGAAGAGCCGGGGCGCGTATGAGACCCCCGGCGGGACCGCCCTGTACGCGGCCCACCGGGCGCTCGAGCAGCTCTGCCTGGAGCGGGAAACATTCCACTACAAGCACCTGCTCGCGGCCCGCTACGGCGAGCTGGTGTACTACGGCCAGTGGTTCCACCCGCTCCGCGAGGCCCTGCAGGCGTTCGTCGACCACACGCAGGAGCGGGTCACCGGGACGGTTACGGTCGAGCTCTACCGCGGGCACGCGCGGGCGATCGCCGTCGAGTCGGAGCACTCGCTCTACGACCCGGCCCTGGCCAGCTTCGCGATGGACGGGTACGACGTCACCGCGGCGCGCGGCTTCATCGACCTTTTCGGGCTGCCCATGAAGGTCGCCGCCCTGCGCGGCGCGGAGGCGGGCGCGGCGACGCCGCGGTCGGGGCGCTGACGGCTCGCGGCGCCCCGCGCACTATCATGGGCGCATGACCCAGCCGACCGGAACGCGACAGCACCAGACGGGCGTGGTCTTGCCGGCCCGCCGCGCCGGCGCGGAGGGCGCGGGGGCGGCGCCGGGCGGAGGCACGCGCACCGAGAAGGACACGATGGGGGCGATGGAGGTCCCGGGGGACGTGCTCTACGGGGCGAGCACGCAGCGGGCCGTGCTGAACTTCCCGGTGAGCGGGCGGCCCGTGCCCGGCGAGGTGATCCGGGCCTACGCGCTGCTCAAGGCGGCCTGCGCCGCGGTGAACCGTGACCTCGGTCGGCTGCCCGGGCCCAAGGCCGCCGCCATCACCCGCGTGTGCGCCCAGATCGCCGGGGAGTTGCCCGGGCAGGGGGGCCTGGCGAAGCACTTTCCGATCGACATCTTCCAGACCGGCTCGGGCACGTCGACCAACATGAACGTCAACGAGGTGATCGCCAACCTCGTGTGCGTCATGCACGGGCAGACGATCGGCCGCGCCAAGGACCCCGAGTGGACGGGCCCGGGGGCGGGCCAGGACGCTCCGGGGGTCCATCCCAACGACCACGTCAACATGGGGCAGTCGTCCAACGACACGTTCCCCAGCGCCATGCACATTGCCGCGTCGACGGCCATCGCGTGGGACCTGCTGCCCGCGGTGCGGCTCGTGGCGGCCCGGCTCGAGAGCCAGGCCGCCGCGTGGGACCGGATCGTCAAGATCGGGCGCACCCATCTCCAGGACGCGACGCCGATCCGCCTGGGCCAGGAGTTTTCCGGCTACGCGGCCCAGATGCGCCACGCGGAGCGCCGGCTCGAGGGCGCCCTGGACGAGCTGGCCGAGCTGCCCATCGGCGGGACCGCGGTGGGCACCGGCATCAACGCGCACGAGGAGTTCGGCGGGCGCGTCTGCGCCGAGCTGACGCGGATGCTCGCCTCGGAAGCATGGACGACCGCCTGGGCCGGGGCGGGCGCGGGCGGCGGGGCGGACCGGCGCCGGTTGGTCTTCCGCGAGTCGGCGAACCACTTCGAGGCCCAGCACGCCAAGGACGGGTTCGTCGAGGCCTCCGCCCGTGTGCGCACGCTGGCGGTCTCGCTGAGCAAGATCGCCAGCGACATCCGGCTGATGGGGATGGGCCCGCGCTGCGGGCTGGGAGAGCTGATCCTGCCCGCGGTGCAGCCCGGCTCCTCGATCATGCCGGGGAAGGTCAACCCGGTGATCTGCGAGTCGATGATCATGGTCTGCTGCCAGGTGATCGGCAACGACCACGCGGTGGCCCTGGGAGGGCTGGGGGGCGTCGGCTCGCTGCTGGACCTCAACGTGGCGATGCCGATGATGGCGGCCAACCTGCTCGACTCGGCGCGGCTGCTGGCGGCGGCCTGCCGGATGTTCGACGCGAGCCTGCTCGCCGGGCTCAAGCCCGACCTGGCGCGCTGCGCCGAGCTGATCGAGGGCTCGCTGGCGATGTGCACCTCGCTGGTGCCGGTGATCGGGTACGACCGCGCGGCGGCGTTGGCGAAGGAGGCGCTCAAGCGGGGCGTGACGGTGCGCGAGCTGGCCTACACCGAGCTGGCAGACGCCGGCGCCCAGGACCTGGCGGGCAACCGGCTCACGCGCGCCGACATCGACAGGTACCTGGACCCGTGGAGCATGACCCTGCCGGGAGGCGAGGGGAGCGCGGGCGGTTGAGGACAGCCTCGGTGGAACCTACCGCACCGGCATGTCCACGGCCCTGATCCCGAGCGCCCGCCGCCCCGCCGGGTCGAGGGTCAGCACGCAGCCCTGGGCGCGCACGTCGTCGCTCGCGACGTCGAGCGGCGTCGGGTTCTGGTTCACCATGGCGTCGAGCGTGGCCGGGGCCGAGCGCCCGATCACGCCCCGGTGCGGTCCGGTCATGCCCAGGTCGGTCATGGCCGCGAGCCGGTGCTCGAGCAGGCGGGCGTCGGCGGTCTGCACGTGCGTGTGGCTTCCGAGGACGGCCACGACGCGCGGCCCGGCCGGCCCGCCCCAGCGGCCCAGGCAGTGCCAGGCCATCGCCTGCTTCTCGCTGGTGGCTTCGGCGTGAATCTCGACGATGACCAGGGCCTCGGGCTCGGGGAGCGCCGCGAGCAGGCGGTCGACGGCCGCAAACGGGCTGTCCGCCGGGAGCGGCATGAACAGGCGCCCCAGCACGGTGAGCACGTAGAGCGGGGGTCCGGCTGGGATCGGCAGGCGGATGAGCGGCTTGCCGGGCGCCGTCGCCGAGAGGTTGGCGGGGCGGAGCAGGGGCTCGGTGGGGTCGCCCAGGAGGGGGATGATCGAGCGCTCGCGGAAGGCGTGATCGCCGAGCGTGACGGCGTCGATCCCGGCGTGGGCGGGGGGCGCCCCGGGGCGCCCCACCTCGCTCCCGCGGCGCAGGGCGCGGTAGTTGTCGGCGGAGAGCCCCGAGCCGTGGCGCGCGTTCTCGGCGTTGGCGATGACCAGGGAGACGCCCTGCTCGGCGCGCAGCACGCGCGCCGCGTGCGTGGCGGCCTCGCGCCCGGGGCTGCCCACGACGTCGCCCAGGAACGCGACCGTCAGCTCAGGCATGGACCACCGAGTGCGCCGAGTGGGGCTCGTCGAGCTGGCGGATCGTGATCAGGCCGGGAACGAACGGCGTCATGAGGCTGGTGTCGTGCGGGAGGACCCGGACGTGAGCGCCGGCCTCGCCGACGGCCTGGGGCCCGGGCACGAGCGCGCCGTAGCGGTGGCGTCCCAGGCCCAGCGCCGCCTCGAGGCGCAGGGGCACGGCGCGCTCGTCACCGGTGCCGCGCGCGGGCACGAGCTGCACCTGCACCTCGCACGGGTCGAGCGTTCCCAGGGCCACCTCGGCCACGGCGCGCAGGCGCGGCGGGCTCCCGCCCCCGGGTTGGAGACCGGCTCGCTCGATCCGCACGCCCGGCCACAGGGCGCGGTAGCGGTCGATGTGGTCCGAGAGCTCCCGGGCGGCGCGCAGGCCGTCGGCGCCCAGCCTCGCGGCCCCGTGGTGCGCGGGGTAGTACAGCTCGCGCGCGTACTGGGCGACCATGCGGTGGGTGGTGAAGCGCGGGGCCAGGGCGGCGATGGAGCGCTTCATCCGCTCCAGCCATTGCCGCGGGAGCGGCTCGTCGGAGCCGGGGGCCTGTGACCGCGCGTAGAACTCGGGGACGACCTCGGTCTCGAGCACCTCGAAGAGCGCCCGGCTCTGGTCGTCGTCGCGCTGCTCGGGGGACCGGTCCGAGTCCCCCGGCTCGTCGGCGCCCGACGCGTGCCCGAACGCGAAGCCGAGCTCCGGCTCATGGGCCTCGTCCCACCAGCCGTCGGGGATGGAGCAGTTGATGACGCCGTTGAGCGCGGCCTTCATGCCCGACGTGCCCGAGGCCTCGAGCCCGCGCACAGGATTGTTCAGCCAGACGTCGACGCCGGCGACCAGCTCGGCGGCGATGCCGATGTCGTAGTCCTCGAGGAACACGACGCGGCGCCCCAGGCCGTGGGCGCGCGTGATCTCGACGATCTGGCGGATGAACCCCTTGCCCGTCTCGTCGCCGGGGTGGGCCTTTCCGGCCAGGAGGAGTTGAACGGGCCGACGGGGATGCAGGAGCAGGCGGGCGAGACGCGCGGGGTCGCGGAAGAGCAACGTGGCCCGCTTGTACGGGGCGAAGCGCCGGGCGAACCCGATCGTCAGGGCCTCGTCGTCGAGCACGTCCGACGGGACGGTGTCCCGGGCGAGCGGCGACGCGGCCAGCCGGGCCCGCGCGAACTCGACCAGGCGTGCGCGGGCGCGGGAGCGCGCCCGCCAGAGCGCCGCGTCGGGGATGTCCGCGATCGGCCCCCACGCGGACGGCTCGTCGGGGCGTGCCAGGAAGCCCGGGCCCAGATGCCGCTCGTAGAGCTCGGCCATCTCCGGACCCAGCCAGGAGCGCACGTGCACCCCGTTGGTCACATGCCCGATGGGGATGTCCGCTTCCCGCACATGCGGCCAGAGCCGTCCCCACATCCCGCGCGAGACGTGCCCGTGCAGGCGCGAGACACCGTTGGCCTGGCGCGAGGTGCGGAGCGCGAGCACGGCCATGGAGAAGTGCTCGTTGCGGTCGAAGACGTTCTCGCGGCCGAGGGCCAGCAGCCCCTCGGTGTCCAGGCCGATACCCGCCGTCAGCCCGCCATCCTCGCCGGCGCCCAGGTAGCTGCTCACCAGGGCCGGGTCGAAGCGGTCGATCCCGGCGGGAAGGGGGGTGTGGGTGGTGAAGACGTTCCCGGCGGCGACGGCCTCGCGGACCTGGTCGAAGCTCAGGCCGGGATTCGCGGCGCGCAGCTCGCGCACGCGCTCGAGGGCCAGGAAGGCCGCGTGCCCCTCGTTCATGTGAAAGACGGTGGGCTCCTCCCCCGCGGCCCGCAGGGCCCGCACGCCCCCGACGCCCAGCACGAGCTCCTGCTCGATGCGGCGCACGTGGTCGCCCAGGTAGAGATTGCTGGTGATGCCCCGGTCCCCAGCCGCGTTGTCGGGCACGTCGGTGTCGAGGAGGTACAGCCGCACGGGGCCGACGTCGGCCCGCCAGATGGCCGCCGCGACGCGCCGGCCCGGCATGTCCAGGTGGATCACGAGCTGGCTGCCGCTGGCGTGGTCCAGAGCCCGACGCAGGGGAAGCCGGTCGAGGTCCAGGCGTGGCGAGTCCTCGTGCTGCGTCCCGTGCTCGTCGAGGCGCTGGCGGAAGTAGCCGTGAGCGTAGAGCAGGCCCACGCCCACGAGGGGCACGCCCAGCTCGGCCGCGGACTTGAGGTGATCGCCCGCGAGGAGGCCCAGGCCGCCGCAGTACACCGGCAGGCACCGCGCCAGCCCGAACTCGGCGCAGAAGTAGGCGGCCTGAAACCCGCGGGGGGCCGCCTCGGGCTCGCCGCTCTCGGGGTGGCAGCGGGCGCGGGCGCCCAGCAATGCCGCGTGCTCGACCGCCAGCTCGGCCACGCGGGCCGCGAACCCGCGGTCGGCGGCGAGGCGGGCGATGCGGTCGGGCCCGAGCCCGGCGAGCACGGCGACGGGGTTGTGCCCCGAGTGCTCCCAGCGCTCCGGGTCGATCTCGCGGAAGATGTCCTGGGCGGTGCGGCTGAACGAGAACCACAGGTCGTAGGCGATCCGCGCCAGCGGCGCGAGCGCGTCGGGGAGCCGCGAGGCCGCCAGGGCGATCGTGGGGTCTGGCATCGCGGCCATCCTAGTTGCCCGGGGGCCGGGGGTCGGTCGGGCCGGAGTGCGCACCGACCAGCCGGACCGGGCGATACCATCGCGCGATGCCGAGCCCCCAGCGGGTGCTGATCATTCGCCCGAGCGCTCTGGGGGACGTGTGCCGGAGCGTTCCGGTGCTCGCCAGCATGCGCCGCGCGTGGCCCGGGGCGGTCATCGACTGGCTGGTGCGCGACACCTTCGCCGACGCCGTGCGCCACCACCCGGCCCTCAGCGGCGTGGTCGAGTTCCCGCGGTCGGACCTCGCGGCCTGGTGGCGCAGCCCCGGCGCCGCGCGCCGGCTCGCGGGGTTCCAGCGCGGCCTGGCCCGGCGCCGCTACGAGCTGGTGCTGGACTGTCAGGGGCTGGCGCGGAGCGCCCTGTTCGCGGCGGCGACGCGGGCGCCCCGGCGCGTCGGATACGCCGATGCGCGCGAGCTGGGCTGGCTCTGGATCAATGAGCGGGTGCGGGCGCCCCGGAGGTCCCTCCACGCCGTCGATCGGGCCCTGCGCCTGGTCGAGCATCTCGGGGTCGAACCGGTCCGGGACCTGCGGCTGTATCCGCCCCCGGCGGAGCTCGACGCGGTCCGCGCCGAGGGCCGCGCCGGGCG
Source organism: Phycisphaerales bacterium (assembly GCA_035628055.1). Classification (GTDB taxonomy): domain Bacteria; phylum Planctomycetota; class Phycisphaerae; order Phycisphaerales; family UBA1924; genus DASPKO01. The sequence continues at coordinate 2,964 of DASPKO010000180.1, read as the reverse complement.
CGGACCTTACGCCGTGCTGGCGCCCACCTCCCGGTGGCCGGGCAAGCGGTGGCGCGCGGAGCGCTTCGCCGAGCTGGCGCGGCGCCTGTTGGACCGAGGCGACGTGTCCGGCGTGCTGGTGGTGGGCGGCGCGGGCGAGCGCGCGCAGTGCGGGCCGCTGCTGGATCTGGCGGCGCGCGACGCGCGGGTGGTGGACCTGGTGGGGCGGACGAGCGTGGGCGGCCTCATGGCGATCATGCATGAGGCGGCGCTGGTCGTCGCCAACGATTCCGCGGCGCTGCACATGGCCGTGGGGCTGGGCCGGCCGCTCGTCGGGCTCTATGGCCCGACGGACGCCGCGCTGGTGGGGCCCTACGGGCGCGAGGCGTCGGTCCTGCAGGTGCGCCGGGCCGGCGACGTGGCGGACCACAAGGACGAGGCCGCCGGCCGGGCGATGATGGACCGGATACCCGTGGACGCGGTGCTCGAGGCCGCGGGGCGCGAGCTGGCGTGCCGGCGCGGGGCGCCGTCCGGTCCGCCGGTCGATGGGCCCCGCGCGGTGCTGACCGGAGAGCGAGCCTAGATGCCCCGACCCTCCCCGAGCCAGCCGCTGCGGCTGTTCGTCGCCGGCTATCCGCCCATCGAGCTGGCGCGCGAGCTCGTCGCCGCTCTGGAGGGGCTGGCGCCGGAGGGTGGACGGATGGTGCCGCCCGAGCAGGTCCACCTGACGCTGCGCTTCATCGGGCCGGTCCGCCCGCGGGAACTCGACGGCGTGCGTGAGTCGATCGGGCGCGCGGTCGCGGGCCTCGCGCCGATCGAGCTCACGACCGAGGCCCTCATCTCACTGCCGGAGAAGGGCCCCGCGCGCCTGGTGGCGGTGCGCACCAGCGCGCCGGGCGCCCTGCTGGAACTGACCGCGCGGCTGGCCCAGCGACTGGGCCCCGGCGGCGGCCGACGCGGCGGCGCCGCGTTCCTGCCGCACATGACCCTCTGCCGGTTCGGCGGGGGCGGACGCCGGGTGCGGGCGGCTCTTCCGGCGCGGGCGTTCACCCTGGCCCACGTCGCGCTCGTGCGCAGCCAGCTCCGTCCGGGCGGGGCGGTGCACGCCGAGCTGGAGCGCTTCGATCTGGCCGGATGAGCCGCGCCCGGACTCAGGCGCTGGCGAGACCGAAGAGTGGCGTCGATCGCTCCGGTGCGAGCCCGCGCTCATGGTCGAGGAGCCAGCGCTTGCGCTCCAGCCCTCCGCCATAGCCGCCCAGGTCGCCGCCGGTCTCGATCACCCGATGGCACGGGACCACGATGCTGATGCGATTGCGGCCGTTGGCGCGGCCCACGGCGCGCATGCCCCCCGGCTTGCCGAGCCCGGCCGCGAGAGAGCCGTACGACCGCGTGGCCCCGAACGGGATCGCCAGGAGCCCGGCCCACACGGCCCGCTCGAAGGGCGTGCCGGGAGTGACCAGGGGAATATCGAAGACGCGGCGCGTGCCGGCGAAGTACTCGGCGAGCTGGCGCTCCGCCGCGTCGAGATGGTCCGCGACGTCAGGGGCGGGGTCGATGGGAGCCGGGCCCGGTCGCATCGTCGGGAGCAGCCGCTCCAGCTCGGCGACCTCTCCCGGCAGCGCCCTGCGGGTCTTGAACTCCAGCAGGCAGAGGCCTCCCGGACAGGCGCCGGCGACCATCTCGCCGAGGGGAGTCGGGAACGTCCGGAGGGTCATGGTCGGGGGATTGGGACAGCTCGGGGCGGATTTCACGCCTCCGAGTCTATCGAAGGTGAGAAGCGAAGCGGACACGGATCCGGCAACACTCTCGGGGCCTGATTGCCGTTTTTGGCCCTGCGGCTACGCTTGCTCGCTCCAGCGGCCTCATCACCCGGGCCGGCCCGGCACGCACCGACGGAAAAACCTCCATGCTCGGCAAGGTCTTCAAGGCGTACGACGTTCGCGGCACCTACCCGGACCCGCTCAATGAGCAGATGGCCTGGCAGATCGGGTACGGGTGCTCGCGCTTTCTGCTCCAGGACGCCAAGCACGCCGGGGAGACCACGCCGATGATGCGCAACATCGTCGTAGGCCGCGACATGCGCAAGAGCAGCCCCTCGCTGGCCAAGGCGCTCATCCAGGGCATCAACGACCACGGGGGGAACGTCATCGACGTCGGGCTCGTGGACACGCCGTTCGTGACCTTCGCGATCAACCACCTCGACTGCGCCGGCGGGGTGATGACGACCGCGAGCCACAACCCGCCGCAGTACAACGGCTTCAAGGTCTCCAAGCGCAGGGGCAAGCCGGTCGGCGAGACCACGGGCCTGGCCGAGGTCCGGAAGTTCGCCGCCACCGTGGACAAGCTCACGCTGGTCCCCCAGGGGGGCACGGTCGAGCAGCGCGACCTGTGGTCGGCCTACACGCGGCACGTGCGCGCCTTCCTGGACCTTCCCCCGCGCAAGAAGCTGCGCGTGGTGATCGATGCCAGCAACGGGATGGCGGGCACGATGGTCCCCAAGCTCTTCGGCAAGCGGGGTTCGGCGGTCGCCGGGCTGGAGATCGTCGAGCTCAACTTCGACAACACGCGCGGCGAGTTCGCACACGAGCCCAATCCCCTGGTGATAGCCAATCTCACCCAGCTCCGCCAGCGCGTGGTGGTCGAAAAGGCCGACCTGGGGGTCTGCTTCGACGGCGACGCGGACCGGTGCGTGGCGGTGGACGAGCGGGGCGAAGTGGTCGGCTGCGACCTGCTCACCGGGGTGCTGGCACGGCAGTTCCTCGCGCGGAGTCCGGGTGCGGCGGTGGTGTATGACCTTCGTTCCACGCGGGCCCTCGCCGAGGAGGTCGCCAGAGCGGGCGGGAGGGCCATCCGCTCGCGCGTCGGGCACGTGTTCATGAAGCAGGCGCTCGCCGAGCACGGGGCCGTCTTCGGCGGGGAGCTCTCCGGGCACTTCTATTTCCGGGAGAACTTCAACGCCGACTCCGGGGCCATCGCCCTGGCCAC
>DASPKO010000179.1:0-2290 GCA_035628055.1 Phycisphaerales bacterium | reverse complement strand
GCCGGGCGGCCCCGAGGGCGGGGAGCAGGATGCCCACGAGCACGGCGATGATGGCGACGACGACGAGCAGTTCGATGAGCGTGAAGGCGTGCCGGCGCGAGTAGACCATCGGGGGGACTCCAGGCTCCGGCGCCCGTGCCGGGCCGTGCCGATCTTCCGGTCCGTCTCCGGGCGCGGCGCGGGTCCGGGCGCTCGGTGCGGGTCGGTGCGCGGTGCGGCCAGCGGGGCCGCGGTTGCATCCTACAATCGCCGATGCCCGAGGAATCCACCGTGCGGGTGAACTTCGGTCGGCCGATGCCGATCTTCCCGCTCAATGCGGTGGTTCTCCTACCCCACGCGGTCATCCCCCTGCACATCTTCGAGCCGCGCTACCGCCAGCTCGTCAACGACGCTCTGGACGGCACCGGCCAGCTCGCCATGGCGGTCTTCGAGGGCGACCGCTGGAAGAGCGAGTATCACGGCAGGCCGCCGGTGCGGCCGGCAGTCTGCGTGGCGCAGATCGTGCAGCACCATCGCTTCCCGGACGGGCGTTACAACGTGGCGCTGCAGGGCATCTGCCGGGCGCACATCGTCCGCGAGGTGCCCGCGAGCCAGACGAGGCTTTACCGCGAGGCGCTCCTCGAGCCCGTGGGCGTGCAGCGCTTCGACGAGGCGGTGCTGCGCCCCCAGCGCGAGGCGCTGGCGCGGCTGCTCAGCCAGCCGCCCCTGACCGACCTGCGCGACGCCATCACGGTGCGCGAGCATCTCGTGGACCCGCAGTTTCCCACCAGCGTGCTCCTCGACCTTGTCTCGCTCTCGTTCGTCACCGATCCCGGGGCGCAGTACCGGCTGCTGGACCAAGGCGACCCGCGGACCCGGGCGGCGGTGCTGCTCGACGAGCTCGGCGATGTCAAGCGGCTGCTGGAGCGCGCTCAGCCCCAGCGCGAGGGTCTGGAGGGTGCCCCCAAAGGGGTGAGCTGGAACTGAACGACGGGTCTCCCGGCCGAGCCGACAAGGTTTTTTCGGACCAGGACCCGGGCCCGTGAACCGCCGATTCTTTAGTGCGTACAAACTTGCGGGGCGGGGGCCGGGCGGACCAGCCAACCTCCAGACCCGGATGCAAAGGAGCGCAGCCATGAGATCGATCCGGAACCGCACTGTCGTTCGGAATGGGGCCTTGGCCGCGGCCCTGCTCTGTGTGGGCGCGGCCTCGGGATGCAACAACGCGCTCGAGGGCGGCCTGAGCGGCGCGGTGCTCGGCGGGGCCGCGGGCGCCGCCATCGGCAGCGTCACCGGGAACGTCGGACGCGGAGCCGTGATCGGCGCCGGGATCGGCGGGCTGGGCGGGGCCGTGATCGGCGACCAGAACGACCGGCGCGCCAAGAGCGGCTACCACTACTAGCCTGCCACTGGCGGGCCCACGCGCACGAGCAGGTTTATCGAGCCGCCCCCGGCACGGGGGCTGCTTTTTTGCGGGGGCCGTCGGGTCCGGTCGCGTCCCGGCGGTCTACCGTCGCCCGTGCGTTTCGAGCTGGTGGACAGGGTGGTGGAGCGGTCGGCAGAGCGCATCGTCACGCTCAAGCACGTCTCGCTTGCGGAGGAATATCTCCAGGACCACTTCCCGGGCTTCCCGGTCCTTCCGGGGGTGCTGATGGTCGAGGCGATGGTGCAGGCCGCGCGCGCGTTGCTTGATGACCGGGGCGGCGCCCGGCTCGTGCTGGGACAGGTCCGGGCCCTGAAGTACGGGCGCTTCGTCAGGCCGGGCGACACGCTGCGCGTCGAGGTGGTCCTGGGCGGGACGGGCACCGGGGCGGGCCAGGACTCCAGCTTCGAGCTGCGCGGGCAGGGATCCGTGCTGGGGGCCGTGGCGGGGCTCGAGGAGCCGGGCGGGCTGGCCGTCTCGGGCCGGTTCACGCTCCGGCCGGTCCGGTTGGGATCGTGCCGCCCGGTCTGCTAAGCTTGCGACCGCTTGTGCCGGGGGCTGCGGCGGGGCCGGGACAAGCGCGGGGAATCGGCACGGCATGACACGCGACGAGGTCTTCGACAAGGTGCGGGACGTGCTGGTGGACGCCCTGGCGGTGGACGAGGAGGACGTGACGCCGGAGGCCTCGCTGGTGCGCGACCTGGGGGCGGAGTCGATCGATTTCCTGGACATCGTCTTCAAGCTCGAGCAGGCGTTCGGGATCAAGATCGCCCAGGGTGAGCTCTTCCCCGAGAACGTGGCCCAGGACACCCGGTACGTGCAGAGCGGGCGCGTGACCGCGGAGGGGATCGCGGCCATGAGGGCGCGGCTGCCGCACGTGGACTTCTC
>DASPKO010000178.1:0-5532 GCA_035628055.1 Phycisphaerales bacterium | reverse complement strand
GCTCGGCCAGGAGGACGCGAATCCCGGCGCCGTCAGCGACGAGCCCGACAGCTACCAGCGCGCCTCGGTCGGCAAGCGCATGATCGTGATCTCCGCCGGGGTGGTGGCCAACCTCCTCCTGGCCGCGATCCTCTTCGTCGTGGTCTACACGCTGGGGTATCAGACCGAGCCGCCGCGGATCGGCCTGGTGGCCCCCGGCTCGGCGGCGGCGCACGCAGTCCCCCGCAACGGGCCCGAGGCGGGCGTGGCCCGTCCCGGCCTCCAGCCGGGCGACACGGTGGTCTCCATCGACGGCCGGCCCGCCGAGTCGTTCAAGGACATCACGCTCGCCTCCGCCATGGGACGGCGCGGCCGAGAGGTCGAGCTGACCGTGGAACGCCCGGGCGTCGCCCAGCCGCTCCGCTTCGCGATCGTCCCTAGGCCCGACCCCGCCACGCGCCTGCAGATGTTCGGGCTCGGGCCCGCCGCTTCCGCCACGCTCGCCCGCCCCGACGACGAGCGCGAGTTCCGGGAGCGCGCCCAGCTCCTCGAGCGGCTCGGCCTCGGGGGCGTCCAGCCCGGCATGCGCCTGGTCTCCATCAACGGGCGTCCGGTGTCCGGGCACGCGGACCTGGTGCGCGCCGCCAACCAGGCCCCCGGCACCCCCCTCGACCTGGCGTTCGCCGGCGCGGACGGAGGCCTGGTGACCGTCGTCGCCCATCCGGAGCCGGAGCTGCCGCTGGCCCCCGTGCTCCTGCGCGACGGGGCCGTGATCCCGATGTCGCACCTGCTGGGGCTCACCCCGGTGCTCTCGGTCCGCTGGCTCGAGGAGACCTCCGGCCTTCGCGACGAACTGCGTCCCGGCGATCTGTTCGCGCGGCTCGGCGAGGAGGCCTGGCCCAGCGTCCCCAGCGGGATCGCGCAGGTCCGCCAGCGCGCCGGTGGGACGGTCTCGGTCGCGGTCGCGCGCCCCGATCTACGCGGCGACTACCGCGTGATTCCCATCGGGCCCGTGGTCGTCAGCCCCGAAGGACGCATCGGGTTCGGCTACCTCGACGGGGCCGGCGCCCCCGCGCTCCTGGCGAGCTGGCCCCGGCTCCCGCTCGTCGAGGGGGCGGCGCCCTCGGGCGCGGCCCTCGAGTTCGCCCCCGGCTCGCGCCTCGTGACGGTGGCGGGCAAGCCCGTGGCCGACTTCGGCCAGCTCCGCGAGCGCCTCCGCGCCGCGACGGCCGACGCCCAGCGGGCCGGGCTCGCGGCCACCGTCGAGCTGGAGCTGGCGCCGCCCCCCGGCGCCGGGGCGGAGGTCGGGGCCGCCGCGGCGCCGGGAGAGGCCCGCGCCCGGCTGGCCTGGGAGATACCCGCGGCCGAAGTCACCCAGTTGCACGCGCTCGGCTGGGAGGCGCCCCTGCCGATGGAGCTCTTCGAGCCCGAGCAGATCGAGCTGCGCGGCAAGAACCCGTTGGATTCGGTCCGCCTCGGCCTGCGCGAGACCCGCCGGGTGCTCCTGACGACCTACCTCACCTTCGCGCGGCTCTTCCAGGGCTCGGTGAAGGTCGAGCACCTCAAGGGACCGGTGGGCATCGCGCACATCGGGACCGAGGTTGCCAGCCGCGGCATGGTGTGGCTGCTCCTCTTCCTGGCGATGGTGAGCGTGAACCTGGCGGTCGTGAACTTCCTGCCCGTCCCGATCACCGACGGCGGGCTCTTCCTCATGCTGCTCTACGAGGGGCTGACCGGGCGCGCGGTCTCCGTCCGCGTCCAGAATGTCATCACCACCGCCGGGCTGGTGCTGATCGTCGGGCTCTTCCTCTTCGTGACCGTCAACGATATCGGAAACCTGCTGAAGTAGTCCCGCCCGCCCGCGCCGCGCCTCGGCGCTGGCCGACGGCCGGGCCTCTCGGCTATTCCTCCTGCTCCACGCGCCAGGAGAGCTCGGACCCCTGACAATCGATGTGCACCGCGAAGAAGCCCGGCCGGTCCTTGCCCCGGTGCCGCTCCTCGCCCCGGCGCACGAGAGGCCAGATGATCCGCCGGTCGGTCTCGGGGAGCGGCAAGGCCGAGACCTGGTCCCACCGGAACCACTCGAGCCGCCCCTCGGGGATGTCGTGCTCACGCACCTCCACGGGCCCGATGACTCGGTAGTAGAAGATCAGCCAGTGCCCGCGCCCCTCGAAGGCCGACTCGCTGATCAGGCCCGCCAGGTGCAGCCGCTCCGGGGGGACGTCGATGCCGGCCTCCTCGCGGATCTCGCGCCGGGCGCAGGCCGCGGGCGACTCGCCGGTGGTCATGTCCAGCTTGCCCCCGATGGGCGAGCAGAGGCCCTGGTTGGGGGCGCGGAGACGCCGGAGCAGCAGCAGCCGGCCCTCCCGGTCGCGCAGGTCGCAGAGACAGGCGATCTTGTACGGCAGCGGTGGCGCGCTCATGCGCCCGGCAGGATACTCCGCGGGATGCGCCCGCGGCTCAGCCGCAGGTGCCCGACAGGGCCCCGAACCAGGCCGAGAGGAACGCGCTGATGTCGGCCGGCGTCACCGAGCCGCTCGAGTTGAAATCGGCGCCGGTGGTCCCGGCGGCGAGGTCATCGAACCAGGTGGTCAGGAAGAGCGAGATGTCGCCGGAGCCGATCAGCCCGTTGCCGTCGAAGTCCGCGGCGCACGGCGCCGGGCAGCCGCTGGCGGTCACCACGACGTCGTCGATGGCGGCCTCGACCAGCGAGCCGGGGCCCGTGTCCGCGGCGCGGAAGGCCAGGCGCAGGGAACCGGCGCCGGGGAGCAGGCCCGCGAGGGCGAACTCGTGGTACACCCAGCCACCCGCCGTTCCCGCCCCGGCGGGGCCCACCGTCTCGACGTTCTGCCACGTGGCGCCGCCGTCCCCCGACGCCTCGACGATGAAAACGTCCTGGTTCGGCGCCGCTCCCGCGCTGTTGGAGTACCAGCGCCAGTAGCCGGCGCGCACGCCGGTCTGCCCGGCGAGCGGGATGGACGGGGTCAGGAGCGAGGTCACCCCGCCGTCCACGTCGGCGGCCCCGGCGGCTCCACCCGGGCTTCCCTGGCCCGTGAAGTAGCAGGCCACCGGGGAGTGCGCGTCCTCCGGCTGGGCGCTCGTGCCGTTCGGGTCGCCGCGCACCCAGAGGCCCGCGGTCGCGGTGTCGCCCGGGGCGGCCGTAGCCCAGCCGTTGTCCTGCTCGGCCGCGTCGGCCCAGAGCGTGACGCTCGTGGCGGCGACGGCCTCGAGGGCGCCGCTGGCCGGGTAGCGGACCGTGACGCCGGCCGCCGTCTGCGCGTCCAGGTAGAACTGCACGACGGAGTTGCACGGGCCGGCGGTCACGCTGGCCGAGTACGTCCGGTTGGGGAGGCCCGTCACGGCCGCCTCGGTGAAGGGGCCCGTGCGCCCGAGGCGCCAGAAGAGCCGGGCGGTCCCGTCCTGCGGCTGGGCGAGCCCGCGGCGCACCTCGAAGGTGATCGGGGTGGTCGCGCCGGCGGGCACGGTCCGCGGAGCGCCGCCCGGGAAGCCGAAGAAGAGCTGGCTGGTGCGGAGCCACTCGGTCGTCCAGCGCACGCCCGCGAAGGCCTCCTCGGCGGTGGGAACGATCTGGTCCGCCGGGAGGATGAAGCCGTTCTGTCCCGTGTCGCGCAGCTCGATGGTCCAGCCCAGGGCCCCGCGGTCGCCGTAGCTCCAGTCCGGGGCGACGCCGCTGGCGGGGTAGATCGTGGTGTAGGACGGCCCCGCGGCGTAGCCCATGCCGTGCACCGAGGCGATCGCCTGCTGCATGCCCGCGTTGAGGTGCTCGAAGAGCAGGGCGTCGGGCGGGAGGCTGACGGTGTATCCCCAGGGCGAGAGGATGAGCTGCGAGTAGCTGTGGAAGTCGACGTGCATGAGCACGCGGGGGCGGGCCGTGATGAAGTCGCGCATCGCCGCGGTCTCGGGCTCTGAGAAGGGCCCGGTGCCGCGGTAGGTGTCGTTGCCCGGGTTGGTCGAGGCGCCCTCGCCGCCCCACTGGTAGCCCCAGTTGCGGTTGTTGTCGACGCCGAACGTGCCGTTCCCGTTGTCGCGCCGGTTCTTGCGCCACAGGCGGTTGGTGGTCCAGGTGTAGACGTAGCCGTCGGGATTCACCACCGGGATGATGATGATCTCGAAGGCGTCCACCAGCGTGCGCACGGAGCTGTCCGTGTCGTAGCCGCTCACGAGGCGGTCGGCGATCCACTGCGTGGTCGCGGCGGCGATCCATTCGCGGGCGTGCTGCACGCTGCTGAAGACGACGATCGGGCGCGTGCTGGCGTCGCCGGGGCCCGTGATGCGGATCGCGAAGATCTCGCGCCCCTGCACCGAGGTGCCCACGCTCAGGCGGGTGGCCAGGTCGGGCCGCTGCGCCACCAGGGTGTCGACGAACGCGCTGATCTCGTTCAGCGGGTGATAGGTCGCGTGCCAGCCCGGGCCGCGCGCCGGGGCGCCCAGCTCGGCGCGCTCGCGATCGATCAGGGCCTGCACGTCCTCGATGATGACCCGGTACGGAACGCCGGCCTCGTCGAGCACCGGGAGCGCGTCGGCGGGCACGCGGAAGTCCACCGGTCCTCCCACCCCGACCGACTCCGACCAGGGATCCTCGCTGACGGCCAGGAGGACGCGCAGGTCGTTGAGCGTGCGCACCGAAGCGCGGACGACCTTGTGACCGTCGAAGCGCGCCGGCGGCTCCTGGGCGGGCGCGGCCTGGACGAGCCCGAGGGCGGCCAGGAACAGAACCCACAGACGACGAGCAGACCCCAGCCGAGTCATCAGAACCACCTTTCGCGTGCTTGATTCGCAGTCGTTTGCCGCTGCTGCTCTCGCCCCTGGCCCGGCGCCGGGCTGGTCGCCCGAGCGGCAGCGAGGGGTTCGCCTCCGGGCAAGCAGAAAGAATAACCCGGCGCGCCGTGCGCACCGGATCCCGGGGGTGTTCTCGGACGCCAAAGCCAGCAGAACCGCGCCCGGGATGGATGGTTCGCGGGCGAGGGCGGGTGAGTTCCGCGCGCGGGAGGATGGTGTCGATGGCGCCTCGCCCCGGAGCGCGGGAGGAAGGGCCGGTTAGGGTCCGGGGGCGTGCCGCCGGGCCCTATCCTTGGGCCGCGCCGGGCCGGAGCGCCGGGCGCGCCGCGGGGGGGCGTCTCACTCCGGAAAGGAAGACATGCGCAGGCCGAAGATCAGCGTCATCGGGGCCGGGAACATCGGGGGCGAGTGCGCCCGCTCGATCGCCATGAAGGAGCTGGGCGACGTGGTGCTCCTGGACATCCCGGAGAAGGAGGGCGTTGCCAAGGGCAAGGCGCTGGACCTGGCCTGCTGCGCGCCGGTGGAGCGGTTCGACGCGCGCGTGACCGGCACCTCGAGCTACCGCGACATCGCCGGGAGCGACGTGGTCATCATCACCGCGGGGCTCCCGCGCAAGCCCGGCATGAGCCGCGACGACCTGGTCGAGGTGAACTCCAAGATCGTGCGCAGCGTCTGCGAGAACGTGCGCGAGCACGCGCCCGAGTCGATCGTGATCGTCGTCTCCAACCCGCTGGACGCGATGGTGTACGTGGC
>DASPKO010000177.1:0-3903 GCA_035628055.1 Phycisphaerales bacterium | reverse complement strand
CCGACCGCGGCATCGAGCCCCTGCCCTGGTCCGGCACGCTGCCCGGCGGACTCCTGCTCGGACGATCCGCCGACGGGGACGGGTTCCTCGTCGAGTTTCCGCGCGCCGACGGCTCGCGCGCCATCGGCAGGGTCGCATGGGCCGATGGCCGGCTCTCCTGGATGGCCGACGAAGAGTCGGCGGTCTGCGCACACGCCACGCTGCTGCCGGGAGGCGGCCTGGCCTACTGCCGGCGCCCAGCCGATGCGGCCGACTTCGTGCTGGTGCTGCGCGACCCGGCCGGCTCCGAAGACCGGGTGCTGGCGTTCCCCGGGGCTGCGCTCCTGTTCCCGCTGGTTGGCGGCGCGAGCGCTGTCGCGGTGATCCGGCAGACTCCGGCCGGCCTGGAGCTGGTGGGCCTGGGGGGCGTGACGGGAGCCCGAACGCCGGAGGTCATCGCCGCCACGCCACTGGCGGGAGCGCCCGATCCGTATCTGGCCTACCAGGCGACGCTCGGATTCCAGACTCCTTTGTCGGGTGACCCCGAGCAAGCCGGCTCTGGCGCGGTGGGAACTGGCGGCGGGCGGTCCGTGCTGGTGCTCGTCCCCGGGTCGGGCGCAATTACGGAGTTCAACCCAGTCACGGGTGTGCTGAGGCCGCTGGTGGCCGGGGGCGCGGGGGGGTGCGCGGCGCCAGGCGGGTACCTCGTCGGAGCCCCGGGTTCGCTGGTGCGGGTCCGGACCGATGCCGGTGTGGTCCCACAAGAGCCGGGGCCGCCACGGCTTACCACCATCTGGCCGATTTTGCGCGGGGCGTATGTTCCGCGGGCGACCGATCAGCCGGGTCGGTTCGTGCTGCTGGGCCAAGCGCCGGCCGGGGGCCAGCCGGCGCTGCAGGTCTTGCGCCTGGCCCTGGTTAGCGGTCGTGAGGAGAGCCCGGGGATGGACCTGGAAAACCGCCGTAACTCAAGGTAGTGTAGGTGTTTACGTCCGGGTAACGGAACCGGCTCCCGTTTCCCCTGATCGCGGCTGTTTTTACCTAAGGCGTGCTTGACACCCTCTCACGCTTGAGGTAGATTGCACGGGTCGTTGTTGTGGTTCCCCTTGAACTGCCCCCATATCGGAAGGAGATTTCACGTGAAGAAAGTTGTTGCTCTTCTCGCGGTCGCCGGCGCGGCTGCCGCGGCCAATGCCCAGACGTTCGACGCCCAGGTGCGTTTCGCGCAGGGCCACACCGGTAGCCCGACCGTCCTGGGCTCCATCGTGGATATCACGGGCTCGCCCCTGCTCCACATCCCGCTGACCCTCCAGGGCGGCGCGTTCAACGCCGTGGGCTTTGACAACCAGGGCCTGATCTCCCTCAACGGGCAGATCACCGCCACCGGCCTGATCCCGGGCGACACCCTCCTCGAGGAGGCCGACGGCGACGGGCGCGTTCCCCCCTTCAACTTCGGCCCCATCGGCACCGGCACCCTGGTTTCCCCGGGCCTGATGACCGACGTGAACCCCTTCCGCGCGATCCAGACGATCGTGTGGCCGGTCGGCGCTCCTCAGCCCAACCCGGATCAGCGGGGTGACGAGGCCTACACCAACACGTTCCGCTTCTTCCTCGACGTGGCCGACACGACGACTCCTCGCGATATCGTCGTGACCTTCTCGGGCGCTGGCGAGGCGGCCGCGAACTGGACCGTCCTGGCCTCCACTCCCCCGGACCCGGACGAGGGGACCCCGGGCAGCGTGCAGTACGCCGCCCAGCCCGTCGTCGACCCCGCCACCACCGGCTCGGTCACGTTCCGCATCATCCCCGCGCCCGGCGCTGCGGCCCTCCTGGGCCTCGGTGGTCTGCTCGCGGCCCGTCGTCGCCGCTAATCGCGACCCCGATGGGACGGTCAGTCGCGGGTTGAACCCGCAACGACTTTGTGCACAGCAGGGACCCCGGCGCGAGCCGGGGTCCTTGTCTTTTTTGGCCCGCGGATCCATCCGGGCGGTTCGTGCCGCGCCACGCATCCGCGTCCAGGCCCTCCGGCGGAATCGACCCGCCCTGCTTGAAGTTGCCCCGGATTAGGGCACAATGAATCCGGCCCCGCCCGCAGTCCGCCGGTTCCCGGGACCTGGCCGTGGCGAGCGAGTCCAAAGGTTGTCGAAAATCTAGGATATTGCCTCGCAAAGAATCCGGTCCTTGCGCCCGGCGTATAGCTTCGGCCCCGTCATCGTCACCGGGGCTCTCGAGGGTGGTTCTGAGTCCGCGAGTCTTGGTTGTTTCCGCGGTTCCGGGACCAGTGTGCAAGCAAGCCGGCACTCCCGCGGTCAAGCCGCCGCGGGGTTGTGCGTCCCAGCGCCAGGAGAATATCCCGATGAAGTGTCCGTCCCGGCTGGCCCGTTTCATGTCCGCCATGGTGTTGGTCGGTGGGATGGGCGCTCCGGCGCTCGCCCAGGACTCCCCCTTGGGCATTCCCGATCCGGCCCCCATCTCGATCCCCGCCGGATCGGTGCTCGACACCATGATCCGCGCCAAGCTCCACCTGCGCCAGTACTCGGTCGCGGACCTCACGGTCCAGCAGCTCGCCGACGGCCAGGTCCGCATTCCCGTCTCGCTCGGGGGCGAGGCCGTGACGCTCGCCCTGGCCCCGCACTCGCTGCGCGGCGACCACTTCCAGGTCGTCACGATCGGCGCCGATGGCAACCAGGTCGCGGTCGAGGCACCGCCGGCCAGCACGTTCAAGGGCGTGGCGGGCGGCCTCGAGGGCTCGCGCGTCCGCGCCTCGGTGCGTGACGGGCAGGTGACGGCCCTGGTGATCCTGCCCGACGGCGGGATCTGGGGGATCCAGCCGGCCACCGCCGCCGACCCGGAGGCGCCCGCCGGCCTGCACATCATCTTCCGCGACTCGGACGCCGAGCCGATGAACCGCGTCTGCGGGGTCCTTCCCGACGCGCACGATCACTCCGACGAGCCGCAGGTGGGCGGCGACGAGGGCGGTGCGCTCCGCGGCACGGGGATCAAGATCGCCGACATCGCGCTCGACGCCGACTTCGAGTTCTACGGACTCAACGGCAGCTCGGTCCCCAACACCGTCAACGACATGGAGAACGTGCTCAACAACGTCGAGGGCATCTACGAGACCGCCGTGCAGATCACCTTCGAGATCACCACGGTCGTGGTCCGCACCGCGGAGCCCGATCCGTACACCACCACCAACCCCGGGGCGCTGCTCGGGCAGTTCCAGTCGTGGTGGAACACCAACCAGGCCCTGGTCCGCCGCGACTACGCCCATCTGTTCACCGGCAAGAACATCGACGGCGGTGTCATCGGCATCGCCTCGCTGGGCGTGGTCTGCAACACCAGCAACGCCTACGGGCTGGCGCAGTCGCGCTTCAGCCTGAACATGATCAGCCGCACGTGCCTGAGCGCCCACGAGATGGGGCACAACTGGTCCGCGCAGCACTGCGACGGCCCCACCACCTGCGCGATCATGTGCTCGGTCCTGGGCGGCTGCCCGGGCGGTTGCCAGGACTTCAGCACCCCGGAGCGCACCCAGATCAACAACCACCGCAACTCGCGGACCTGCCTGCTGGACCTGCGCGACCCGGTGACGCCCGCCTTCAACGACCAGATCCTCTCGATCGACCCCGTCCGGTGGTCGTTCAACTTCGGGGCCCTGGCCAGCAGCCTCTCGGTCAACCCGCCCACGCCCCCGCTGGCGCTGCAGCTCAACAGCAGCAGCGCCAACCCCAACGGGAACGACGACCTGCGCACCAACTACATCCACATGGCCGGGATGGGCACGGGCCAACTGCGCTACCACGTCCAGCACCGCGGCGTGGAGGCGGGTGAGACCCTGACCGTCGAGGTCTGGACCAGCCAGGTCCGCTGGCAGGTGGTCAACACGATCACCTCCGACGGGATCGACCAGACGTCGTTCACCGA
>DASPKO010000176.1:0-5213 GCA_035628055.1 Phycisphaerales bacterium | reverse complement strand
ATGCTCGGGACGTGCGCGAGCGTCTCGACGTTGTTGATGACGGTCGGGCGCCCGAAGAGCCCCTTGATCGCGGGGAAGGGTGGCTTGTTCCGGGGCCAGCCGCGCTTGCCCTCCAGTGATTCGAGCAGCGCCGTCTCCTCGCCGCAGATGTACGCCCCGGCGCCCCGGTGCAGGTAGCAATCGACCGCCCAGGTGCCGGCCCCGAACGGGTTCTTGGTCCGGGCGCCTCCGAGCAACCCCTTGGGACCGAACACGCCGTGGGCGTAGGCCTCGGCGATGGCGTTCTCCATCACTCTGGCCTGGTGGTGATACTCGCCCCGGATGTAGAAGTAGGCCACCTGGACCCGACAGGCGTAGCAGGCGATGGCGATTCCCTCGAGCACCAGGTGGGGGTCGAAGTCCATCAGGAGCCGGTCCTTGAAGGTCCCGGGCTCCGACTCGTCGGCGTTGATGGCCAGGTAGCGCCGGCCCCCGTCGCCTGTGGCGGCGTCGGGCTTGGGCAGAAAGCTCCACTTCAGCCCGCAGGGGAAGCCGGCCCCGCCCCGCCCGCGGAGCTGGCTGTTCTTCACCTCCTCGACGACCTGCTCCGGCGTCATCTCGAGGGCCTTGCGGAGCGCCGCGTAGCCCCCCGTGCGCACGTACTCGTCGTACCCGACGATGTGGCGCGTCCGCGGGTCGGCAAAGGGTGCCGAGGGAATGCGCTGGGTGAGCACAGGGGCCTTCATCTTGTGGGCATAGGGCATGGTGATCTCGGCATGGGTCGCGCGGCCGGGGGCGATTGTACCGGCATGGTGCGCGAGCACGCCCCGGCGTCATGCCCCCCCGGGACGCGTGAGGGAAGACCAGCGGCCGAGCTCCCTAGCACGAACACGGGTGCGGCGCTGTGTGAGCGGAAACATGCGGGCACACCATCCGGGTGCGCGGTGCGGCGCGCGGACGCGCGCATCCAGCGCCGATACCTACGGACGAAGGACGCGCGCCGCGTTAGTCTCGGTGCGCCATGCAACGTAAGAACGAATCTCAGAACCAGATGGGCCCCGGCGTGAGCCGCGACGAGCTCGCCGGTGGCGTGCCGGACGGAACTCCCGACGAGAGCGGCGCCGGGCGCGGGGACTTCGGGTCGCGCACTCCCGAGGAACTCGGCGCGCAGATGGCCGCGACGCGCGGACAGCAGGGCGGCTCGGTCTCGGACATCGAAGGGGAGCGCGGAGCGATGCCCGGGCGCGCCCCAGCGCCAAACTCCGAGGAGGCCCCGCCGAGCGAGGCGGAACTCCGAGAAACGGAAATGGGTCGGACGAGCGGGCGTGCCACGCGCGCTGCCCGCGACGACGTGGGGGACGGCAACCGGGCGGGGGGCGGTCTGGGCCGGGAGGGCTCCCGGCACTAGCACCGGGTGGGCGCGCCTGACGGGCGGCGGTGGGGCCGCAGAATGAACTTTCTCCCGCCACGCGGCGGGATGGGCGGATCGCGCGTGCGACCGCCGGCACCAGGTCGCACGGCCCCGAGGAAAGCGGGGCCGGGCAGTTCGCCAAGGAGTTTTCCCATGGTCGACGAGAGCAATCGTGGCGGCAGCAGTAGCGGTGGCGGCAGCAGTAGCGGTGGCGGCAGCAGTGGCGGCAGCTCCGGTGGGAGCAGCGGCGGAAACCGCGGCTCGAGCGGCGGGGGCGGCAGTTCCGGTGGCAGCTCGGGCGGCAACCGCGGCGGCTTCAACCCCGCCGAGAACCTCTCCCATGAGGACCGCGTCAAGGGCGGCGAGCGCTCCGCCGAGCTCCAGGAACGCGACGATCAGGGCCAGTTCGCCGGACGTGAGGGCGAGAGCGGCGGCGGCGGTGGCTCCAGCGGTGGCGGCAACCGTGGCGGCGGCGGGGGCGGCAGCTCCGGCGGCGGCGGTGGTGGCGGCAACCGCTGATCTCCTCCAGCCAACTTCGGTCCATCAGCGACCCATCCGGTCCCGGAAGCCTTAACCGGCCTCCGGGGCCTTCACGGACACGATCGCGGCCGGGCGTTCGTGCGGCGCCGATCCCTTCGACGCGGCGCCCCCTCGTCAGCTCCATCCAGTACACTCGCGCGCCTCACAGAGGTGCGCGTCCTGACCGTTCTCCCCAATCCCACTCCCGCCGATCTCCGCGCCAGTGAGCGCCAGGCTCGCCCCGAGGTGGCCGTCGAGTTCGTCGGGGTGTCGCGCACCTACCCGGCCCGCGGACGCTCGGGCACGCCCCGCGTCGCGCTCGCGGACCTGGACCTGCACATCCCTTCGGGCCAGCGGCTGGCCCTCCTGGGCCCCAACGGCAGCGGCAAGACCACGCTCCTGCGCCTCATCGCCCTGATGGACCGGCCCGATTCCGGCACGGGCGCGGTGCTCGGGTGCGACGCGGGGGCGCCCCCCGGCTCTGCCGCCGCGCGGGCCGCGCGGGCGCGACTGGGCGTGGTGTTCCAGGCCGCCGCCCTCGATCGCCTCCTCACGGTGCGTGAGAACCTGCTCGCGCAGGCCTCGCTGTTCGGACTCCGCGGCCCGGCGGCGCGCGGCTCGGTCGAGCGCGCGGCGGGCCTGCTCGTGCTCAGCGATCGCCTGGACGACCGCTTCGCGACCTTGTCCGGGGGCCTGGCCCGGCGTGCCGATCTGGCCCGCGCGCTCCTCCACGACCCCGACATGCTCCTGCTCGACGAGCCGACGGCGGGCCTGGATCCCCGTTCCCGAGAAGAGTTCCTCGACACGCTCGAGGCGGTCGCCTCCACCCCACGTCCGGGCCGCCCGCGCGTCACCATCCTCCTCTCGACGCATCTCATGGACGAGGCCCAGCGCGCCCAGCGCGTCGTGATGCTCGACCGGGGCCGGCTGGTCGCAGACGGGGCCCCGGCGGCACTCCGGCGCGACATCGGCGGCCTCGTGCTGCGCTGCGACCCGCCGGGCGAGGCGGCGGCCTCGCGGGCCCTGGGACTGCTCGCCCAGGCGGGCCTGCTCCCCGAGCGCCAGCCCTCCGGACGCATCCTCGCCCGCGCCGACGGAACGGGACCCGACCAGCTCGGCGCCACCCTGGCGGCCCTGGCGCGCGCGGGGGTAGCCGTCGAGATCGGGCCGGCCACATTGGGCGACGTCTTCCTGGCGCGCACGGGGCGCCTGCTGGACGAGTCGCAGGAGCCGCCCCAGCGCGAGGGGGCGCACCATCCGCGCCGGCAACGGTGAACGCCGCTCCCCGCCCGTCGGACGCTGCGCGCACGCCCGGGGCCGACGCGGTCGTGCCGCGTGAGCGCCGGCTGTGGCGGCTCGCGCTCATCCTCACACGCGGCGATCACCCCCTCGCGGCCGAGCTGGCCCTCCGGGCCGCGGCGCGCATCCGGCCCGGCGCCGTTGACCTGGCGCGCCTGGACCGGGCCGTCATCCAGGCCTGCCGGGAGCTTCCGCGAGCCGGCCCCGCGCGCCCGCGCGGCGCCGCCGCGGATGCGGCGCCCCTGCTGGTCCGGGCGGGGGCGTTGCCGCGCCAGGCGTTCGAGGCCTGGGCGCTGCGGCGCGTGGAGGAGCTCGACGAACGGCACGCCGCCCGGGCCATGGACTGCTCCAGGACGGCGCTGCGGCTCCATCTGGCGCGCGCCGAGACCCTGCTCGGTGCCGAGGGAACCGCGCCCACCGAAGCCGAGCTCGCGGCCCTGCGGGCCTGGCTCGACCGTCAGGACCCAACGATCCACCTGAGCGGGCGCCGCGCCGACCTCGCGCGCCGCCGCCGCGCTCGCGTCGCGCTGGCCGTGCTCGCCGGCGTGGCGATCGCCCTTGGGATAGTCTTTGCCGTGACGGCGCGGTAGCCGGCCGCACCGACCGACAGTGACACACGCGCGCGCACATCCCGGGCCGATCCCCGGCATGCCCGGGCTGGGCTGGATTTTCGCGCGCGAGCTGATCCGCTTCGGGCGTCAGCCCTCCCGGGTCATCGCGGCCCTGGGAACGCCGGTTCTGGTCTGGCTGGTGCTGGCCTCGGGATTCGCCGCGGCGCCGCCCGGCGCGGGGGCCGACGCCGCGCGCACCGGTCCGTACGCCGCGTACCTGCTGCCGGGCATGGCGGTCATGGTGGTGCTGTTCTCGTCGATCTTCGCGGCCATCTCGCTGATCGAGGACCGCAACGCCGGTTTTCTGCAGTCGGTGCTGGTGAGCCCGGCCCCCTCGTGGGCGATCGCGCTGGGCAAGGTGGGCGCCGCGAGCCTGCTGGCCCTGGCGCAAGCGCTGCCGATCCTGCTCGCCGCGCCGCTGACGGGGGTCGCTCTCACACCGGGGGGCTTCGCCGGCGCCGTGGCGGCGCTGGGCTGCGTGGCGGCCGCGATCTCCGGGATCGGGCTGGCGGCCGCGTGGCACGTGGGCTCGGTGCAGGGTTTCCACGGGGTCATGAACCTGGTGCTGATGCCGATGTGGCTCCTCAGCGGGGCCTTCTTTCCCGTCGAGGGGGCGGCGGGGTGGCTCCGCTTCCTGATGCGGCTCAATCCCCTGACGTGGCCGAGCGAGGCGCTGCGCCGCGCCCTCCTCGGCGAGGCCGGTCTGCCGGCCGGCCCAGCCTGGGCGGGGTCGATCGCGTGCGCGGTCGGGGGGCTCGCGCTGCCGGTCCTGGTCATCCGGCGGCGCGCCGGCGCGGGGCTGACCGCATGATCCCGCCGGAGTCGCCCCAGGCGACGGACCATCGGGCGGCGTCGCCGCCAACGCCCCCGGCGCCGGAGCCCTTGCCGCGACGCGGGCTGCCGCGGGGGCTGGTCGCGCTCGGCGCGGCGGCCGCGCTGCTGTTCGTCGGCTCGCTCGCCGCCGTGCTGGTGATGGCCCCCTGGCGCGGCACGTCTCCCCCGGGCGAGGACCCTACCGGGGCCTACCGCAGCGCCGACCCGGCCGAGCCCGACGCGAACCTCGATGGTCTCACCCTGCTCCCCTTCACGATGGCCGACCAGCTCGGACGCCCGGTCACCCAGGACATCTTTCTGGGCAAAGTCACCATCATGGACTTTGGCTTCACGCGCTGCCCACTGGTCTGTCCGATCATGCGCAGCCGCATGGCGGACCTGCGCGATCGTCTCCGTGACGTGCCGGTGCAGTTCGTGACGATCTCGATCGATCCGGAGCACGACACCCCGGAAGTCCTGCGCGCGTATGCGGCCGAGGTGGAGGCCGACCCGGAGCGCTGGCGCTTCCTGACCGGCGACAAGGCGACCGCGTGGCGCCTGGTCCGCGAGGGTCTCCTGTT
>DASPKO010000175.1:0-30277 GCA_035628055.1 Phycisphaerales bacterium | reverse complement strand
TTCGGCGTTCCCGGACCACGCACGCCTGCCGGAGAGCACGCAATGTTCCATGCCGCGCTGGTGCTGGCCGCCTGCTGCATCGCTCCGCCGCCCGCCGTCGCGCCCCCGGCCGCTTCGCAGCCCGCCGCGCCGGACCCGATGGCGGCGATCATCGCGCCGGAGTCGCGGGTCGAGCACATCGCCACCGGGCTGAAGTTCTCGGAGGGTCCCGTGTGGGTTCCCGCGACCGCGGACGCGCCGGGCCGGCTGCTGTTCTCTGACATCAATGCCGACACGATCTATGCGTGGACTCCTCCGGCCGACGGCCAGGCCGTCACGCCGGCGCGGCCCCGACCCGTGCCCGGTGCCGACGACTCCGTGCCCGAGGTCCCCGCTCTCGAGGTCTTCCGCCGCCCCAGCCGGCACGCCAACGGGCTCCGGCTCGACCGCGAGGGTCGCCTGCTGATCTGCGAGCACGACGGGAGGGTCATCCGCCTCGAGCGCGACGGGGCGGTCAAGATTCTGGCCGAGGCGTTCCAGAGCAGGTCGCTCAACAGCCCCAACGACCTCTGCGTGGGCGCGGACGGGAGCGTCTACTTCACGGATCCGCCGTACGGCCTGCGCCCTCCCATGGGAGCCCCCGGGCGCACCCGCGAGATCGACTTTAGCGGCGTGTACCGCATCACGCCGGAGGGCAACCTCGTCCTGATCGAGCGCGAGCTGCGCACGCCGAACGGGATCGCGCTCGCGCCCGACGGGAGAACCCTCTATGTCGCCGATCATGGCAAGGGCTCCATCCTGGCGTACGCGGTGGGAGCGGACGGCACGGTCGACCCCTCGAGCCGGCGCGGCTTCGCCACGACCGCGGGCGAGGACGGGCGACCGCGCGGGGCCGACGGCGTGCGCGTCGACGCGGCGGGAAACGTGTTCGCCGCCACGCGGGCGGGCGTGATGGTCTTTGCCCCGTCGGGGGAGCGCCTCGGGGTGATCCCCTTGCCAGACAGGGCGGGGGCGACGAATATCTGCTTCGGCGGGCCCGAAGGCGCGACCCTGTACATCACGGCCGCCGCGGATGTCTACCGGGTGGCCCTGCGGACCCGGGGCGCCCGGCCGAGGCCGTAGGCGTCGGCGGAGACGGACCGCCGCGGGCGGCCATGGACCCTGTGTCATGATCGACGACGCGAGCGACCTCCGGGTCGCTCTGGAGCGCGGGGCCGGGTGCCAGGAGGCGTTCTGCCGCCTGTACGACCGGCACTGTGCGGTCGTGCTGGCGCTCTGTCGCCGGCACGCCGGCCCGGGGCCCGCGCGCGCCGACGCCGAGGACGCCATGCAGGAGACCTTCATCCGTGCCTACCGCATGCTGGAGAAGTGCCGGGGGCCGAGCCATTTTCGCCCCTGGCTCTACGGGATCGCGCGCCGCGTCTGCTCGGAGCGCCGGCGCGCGGCGCGCCGGCGGCGTGCGCATGAGCACGGCCCGCACATGAACGGGGTCTCGATGGCCCGGAGCGACTCTGAGCCCGACCCGCACGCCGCGGCCGACCGGAGCGAGGCGCTCGCCCGCCTCGGGTCCGCCCTCGACCGCCTGCCGGAGGATCAGCGGCTCGCGGTCCACCTGTACTACCTCGACCCCGACCCCGTCGCCGCCGCGATGACGGCGCTGGGCATCTCGCGCAGCGGCTTCTACAAGCTCCTGAACCGGGCCCGCGCCCGGCTCGCGACCGAACTCTCCGCCCCCACGGAGGCCCGGGCATGAGCTCCGACCCCGCCAACACCCCACGGCCCCACGACCCCGTCCGGTCACCGGACGAGGGCCAGCTCGAGGCGCTGCTGCGCGAGTGGCACGTCCAGAATGCCGAGCGCGCCCGCGCCGGCCGCGATCGCCTGGCCGCGGCCCTGGCCGCCGAGCGCTCCGCGCGATCCGCGGCCGGTTCGCGCCCGCCACGGTCCCCGCGCGGTCCCCGCCCGATGCTCCGCCGCCTGGTCCTGAGCCGGTCGTCGCCCCTGGCCGCCGCGGCGCTCCTGGCGCTCGTGGCCGGCGTTCTCCTGCTCGTGCCGCGCGCCACCCCGTCCGCGCGCGCGGACGCGAACATCGTCTGGTGCCCGGAGGGCGGGCGGCTGGAGGCCCTCACGCCCCGGGGCGAGCCCCTCGGCCCGTGCGTCCTCGAACACACCGCCGTCGAGGCCGACATCGTGGGCGATCTGGCCCGGGTCACGCTCCGCCAGAGCTATCGCAACGAGCACGCGCGCAAGATCGAGGCGGTCTACACCTTCCCGCTCGGCCACCGCGGCGAGGTCGACCGCATGACCATGACGATCGGCGACCGCGTTCTCACGGCGCAGATAAAGGAGCGGGACCCGGCCCGCCAGCTCTACCGGACGGCACGCGACGCGGGGCGCGTGGCCGGCCTGCTCGAGCAGCAGCGCCCCAACGTCTTCACGCAGCGCGTGGCGAACATCGACCCGGGCGCGCGCGTGATCGTCGAGATCAGCTATGTCGAGGTCCTCGAGCCCAGCGAGGGACGGTACGAGTTCGCCTTCCCCCTGGTGGTCGGGCCGCGCTACGTCCCCGGCGCGTCCCGCGGTTCCTTCCAGCCGGCCATGGAGGCCCTCCCCCCGGGCCTCGAGCGCGGCTCCGGCCTCGTGCTCCTGGCCCCGCCCAGGCACGTCACCGTCACCCCGGCCGCGGCGGGCGCGCCCCCGCTGGGGGCAAACCGGCTGGCGGGCCTGCTGGCCGCAGACGCCGAGCCGGTGCGGCGCACCGGCTTGCCCCACGAGAGCGGCCCCGTCACGCACACCTTCGCGATCGAGTACCCGGACGGATCGAGCGAGAACGGCGTCCTGCACGCCGACGGCACCGGGGCCGTGGGCGGTCGGTGGTTTCTCTGTCAGCAGCTCCGGGACCGGCAGCCGCTCACGGAGGCGCCCCCGGGCGGGAGCGCCGCCGAACCGACCGACCGGGTCCCCGATGCCGCCGAGATTCTCCCGGCGCCGTCCCGGCCGCTCACGCGCGCCGGGCACGACGTCTCGATCGCGGTGCGCGTTCAGTCGGGCGGACCGGGGCTCCTGGACCTGCGCTCCGAGAGCCACGAGCTGCGCCACGAGGACGAAGCCGCCGCCCGCCGCACGCCCGCCGAAGCGCGGCTGACGCTCGCCCAGAAGAAGGCCATTCCCAACCGCGACTTCGTGCTCTCGTGGCGGCTGAACGCGGCGGGCATCACCGAGTCGATGCTGGCCCACACGGGCCCACGGGGGAACTTCTTCTGCCTGACGCTGCGCCCCCCCGCGCGCCTCCCGGTCGAGCAGGCCGTTGCGCGCGAGCTGGTCTTCGTGCTCGACACCTCGGCCTCGATGGAAGGCTTCCCGATCGCCAAGAGCCGGGCGATCATGGAGCGCGTCCTGGCCGGGATGCGCCCGCGCGACACGTTCAACCTCATCACCTTCGCGGGACACGCCGCCACGCTCTGGGACCGCCCACGCCCCGCGACCCCCGAGAACGTCGACCTGGCGCGGCGCTTCGTTTCCCGGCTCGAAAGCTCCGGCGGCACGGAGATGCTGCGCGCCATCCACGCGGCGCTCGACCCGGTCGCGCACCCCCCGCTCGCGGGCGCGGCGGAAAGGTCTTCCTCCCCGGGCGCCGGCCCGCCCGAATCCCCTCCCCTGCGCCTGGCGATCTTCCTGACCGACGGCTACGTGGGGGACGACCTGGCGATCGTCGAGGCCGTCGCCAGGCACCGCGGCACGACGCGGGTCTTCGCCGTCGGGATCGGGAACAGCGTCAATCGGTGGCTCATCGAGGCGATGGCCCGGGCCGGCGGCGGGGCCGCGGACTACGCCCTCATCGAGTCCGAGGCCGACGCCGTCGCCGAGCGCCTGGCGCGCCGGATCTCCACGCCCGTGCTCGCGGGCATCACCGTGAGGTTCGAGGGCGATCTCCGCGTGGTCGACGCGCTGGCCAATGGCAGGCCGCTGGACGAGGGGCCGCATGACCTGTTTGACGATCGGCCCCTGCGCGTCCTCGGGCGCTACACCGCGCCCGGCAAGGGCACGATCATCATCTCGGGACGGACCGCGCGCGGCGGCTACGCGCATCACATCCCGCTCACGCTCCCCGGTCACGAGCCGGGCAACGAGGTCATCGGCACCATCTGGGCCCGCGAGAAGATCGCCGCCCTCCTGGCACGCGGCCTCGGGGGTCCCCAGCTCGGCCGACCGGATGAGTCGGTCCGACGCGAGATCGTCGGCCTCGGCGAGGCGTTCGGCATCGTGACCCCCTTCACGAGCATGGTCGCGGTGGACCGCCTGCGCGTGACCCTCGCCGGCAAGCCGGTGCTGGTCAACGTGCCGGTCGAGATCCCCGACGCGATGTCGGCGCACGGCGTGTTCGGACCGGGCTACCCCCCCGTGGGGGCCCAGCAGGCCCCGAACGGCGAGCTTCCGCTCGGCCCAGACGACGGGCTGGGTGTCTCGCCGCCAGAGATGAACCTCATGGACTGGCCCGCGCACCACCCCCCGCCGGCCGGCGCCGATGCGACGGGTGGCGCGGAAGCCATCGACCTACCGGAGGCGGCGAATGTGCTGCGGCTGACCCGGCGCGAGGCTCCGGGCGGGACCGGGGCGCGCTCCCGCGAGCGGGGTTCTGGCCAGGACACCGCACTCCCCGGCGAAGATGAACAGGCGCGGGGCCGCCAGGAAGCCCCGCACGCCGCCGCGCGGTCCCTCGACGCTGATCGCGCCGCCGGTGAGACCGCGTCGCCCGAGCCGACCGCCGCGAGCTCCCCGGCCGCGGCGCCATTCCCATCGGCGCCGCGCCCGCCCGAGGCCCAGGTCGCCGAGGCGGTCACCAACTGCCAGCCGGCCCTCGAGGGCGCCCAGGCGCTGCGCGCGCGGGGACAGGTGGTTCCCGCCACGCTCCTCGTGGCGGGCTGCGCCGTCTACGCCGCGGAGCGCGCCGAGGCGGGCGAGACCGTCGCGGCCGCCAAGGCGGCCGAGCTCGGTGCCGCGTTGGAGACCTATGAGCCCCTGCTCGAGCTGCGCGAGCTGCTGCGGCAGGCCCCCCCGCCCGCCGACGCACCCGCCCAGCTCGCCGCGATCCGGGCGGGCGCCCAGGCCGACCTCGACCGCGCCTCGCTCCTGCTCCGCCGGCTCGATCCGGCGCTGCTGGAGCTGCTCCGCCCGAGCGCGCGGGCCCGGGCGGACACCGGCGACCATGCGCCCGGCTCGGGTCCCGGGCGCGCGACGGGGGCCGCGGCGCGTCCCGGCGCGGCACCCACGGCCGGGCCGGCCCTCGCCGCCCCGTCGCGCGCCGCCGATCCGCCCGACCTGCTCGTGAGCGTTCTGGTCGACCGGCCGGACGCCTCGCGGCTCCGTGACTTGCGGTCCGCGGGCCTGCGCGTCGAGCACGTCAGCGCCGCCGAGCGCGTGGTCGTGGGCCGCGTCGCGGCGGCGCAGCTCGAGGCGCTCGCGCTGCTCGACGGCGTGCGCCGGGTCGTGCCGGCCGATCCGCGCTAGCCCGCGCCGCGGGCCCGCGCGCGCCCGCCGCTACACTCGCCCCATGCCAGGCCCGCCGCCCCCGACGAACAGGCCGCTGGTGCTCGTGATCCGCGACGGCTGGGGCGAGAACCCGTTCCCGGACCAGGAGCCCTTCAACGCCGTCAGGCGTGCGCGCACGCCGGTCGACGCGGCCCTGCGGGCCCGGTGGCCGCGCACGCTCATCCGCACCAGCGGGGAGGACGTCGGGCTCACCGAAGGGACCATGGGGAACTCGGAGGTGGGGCACCAGAACCTGGGCGCGGGGCGCATCGTCGACCAGGAAGCGGTGCGCATCACCAAGGCCTGCCGCACCGGGGCCCTGGCCCAGATCGAAGCGCTCACCGGGCCCATCCGCCGCGCCCGGGCCGCCGGCCGCAGGGTGCACCTCATGGGGATCTGCTCGGACGCGGGGGTGCACGGTCTGCTGACCCACCTGGTGGCCCTGCTCGAGCTCGCGAAGTCGCTCGAGGTCCCGCCGCGCGACGTCTGCCTCCACCTCTTCACCGACGGGCGCGACACCGGGCCCACGCAGGGGGGCGGCTTCGTGGCCCATGTCGAGGCCGAGTGCGCTCGCCTCGGTGTGGGCGTGGTCGCCTCGGTCATCGGGCGCTACTGGGCGATGGACCGCGACCACCGCTGGGAGCGCGTCCACCGCGCCTACGCGTGCCTCACGGGTCGCGACGCCGCCGCCCAGGGCATCGCCACGTCCGCTTCCGCGCTCCGGGCCGTGGAGTCCTACTACGCCGACCCCGCCCCCGCGCGCGCCCCGGCGCACGCCTATGCCGGGGGACGCGAGATCGAGATCCCCGAGGCGCCCGGCGGGGTCCTGCGCGGGGACGAGTTCGTCACCCCCACCATGATCGGCGCCACCTCGGAGGAGCTCTGCCGCACCCGGATCGCCGACGGCGACACCGTGGTCTTCTACAACTTCCGGGGCGACCGGCCCCGCGAGCTGGTCGCGGCCTTCGTGCTGCCGCACTTCGAGGACAGCCCCGAGGTCAAGCCCTCGCCGGACACCGGCAAGCGCGGCTTCGCCCGCGGCCCCAGGCTCGACCTCGAGTTCGTCACCATGACGGGCTACTCGACGCAGCTCGCGCCCCACGTCCGCGTCGCCTTCCCCAAGCCGCCGCCGATGCGGGCCATCGCCGGGGAGCATCTCGCCGCCCTGGGCCTGACCCAGTTCCGGTGCGCCGAGACCGAGAAGTACCCGCACGTGACCTTCTTCTTCAACGACTACCGCGACCAGCCCTTCTCGGGAGAGGCCCGCGAGAACCCCCAGTCGCCGCGCGTGCCGACCTACGACCAGCGGCCGGAGATGGCCGCGCTGGAGGTCCGCGACGCCGTGCTGGCCCGGCTGGCCGCGCCCGACTGCCAGGACGTGCTCGTCGTCAACTTCGCCAACGCCGACATGGTCGGGCACACGGGCAATCTCGAAGCCACGATCCGCGCCTGCGAGGTGGTGGACGAGTGCGTCGGATCGATCGTCGACGCCGCCCTGGCGCGGGGCGGGTCGCTGATCGTCACCGCGGACCACGGCAACGCCGAGCAGATGTGGGACCCGCGATGTCAGGCCCCCCACACCGCGCACACGCTCTACGACGTTGCGCTCACGGTGGTGGGCCACGCCTTCGCCGGCCGCGCCCTGCGCGGCGACGCCGATCCGGCCGGCTGGCACGACCCCGAGGTCCGCGCCCGGCGCGGCCGCCTGGCGGACGTCATCCCGACGGCGCTCGAGATGCTCAGCCTGCCCAAGCCCCCGGAGATGACCGGCCTCTCGCTGCTGGTCTGACCGGCCAGACGGCGCGGGCGCGCCGCCGCCTGGTGCGCCGCATGCCGCTCGGAATGCACCTCTCCCCCGCCTGTGCTCCCGGGCGCGCGGCTCCGGGCCCCGATGGTCCCGCTACGCCTCGTCGTCCTCGAGATCGCCGAAGTCAAAGTCCTTCAGCAGGCTGTCGAGGTCGTCCTCCCCCTCCTTGTCCCCTGCCTTCGGCGCAGCGCCGCTCCCCGGGCCGGCGGCGCCGGCGCTCCCCGCCTCCTTGCCAGCCCCGGCCTGGCCCGCAGCGCCCCCCGGCTTCTGCCCGCCCCAGGTCGGAACCCCCGCGATGTGACCCGGCTCGGCGCCCGCCCCCGCGCCGCTCCCGCCGGAGCCCCCTCCGACCGGCACGGCCCCCAGCGCGTACGACTCGGTCGCGTCGATCCCCTTGGGCTGCCCGTCGATGCGGACCACGAACACGAAGGGGCCGACCGCGAGCACGTCCCCGGGGGACAGCTCCTTGCTCTTGACCCGGTCACCGTTGATGTAGGTGCCGTTGCTCGAGCCCAGGTCGCGCACGACCAGCTCCTCGTCGATCTCCCGGAACTCGCAGTGCCGGCGCGAGACGCTCGCGGCGGCCAGGCGCACGCCGCTCCCCTCGTCGCGCCCCACCACGACGGGCAGCCGCGGAATCGGGAACTCCCGCTGCGAACCGTCGGCCTCGATCTTCACCAGGGCAACCCGCACCGCGCACCTACCCTTCGCTTCTCCCCACCCCGCCACGACGATGCCGCACCTTACTCTGCTGGACACTTCGGAGCAAACCCGGGCGCGCGCCGCCCCCCGCGTCACCGCGCCGGCCCCGCTCCCCGCCCCCTCCGCGCACCCGCCCGTGCGCGCCCTCTACATCCACGTCCCCTTCTGCGTCCACAAGTGCCACTACTGCGACTTCTACTCGATCACGGGCGCCGACGACCGCCAGCGGGCCTTCACCGACCGGCTCATCGACGAGCTCGCGGTGCTCGCCCCGCA
This sequence comes from Phycisphaerales bacterium, assembly GCA_035628055.1. Lineage (GTDB taxonomy): Bacteria > Planctomycetota > Phycisphaerae > Phycisphaerales > UBA1924 > DASPKO01. The sequence goes on along the minus strand of DASPKO010000175.1, from coordinate 21,984 downwards.
CGCCGGCGGCCTCCCCCTCCGCACCATCTTCGTGGGCGGGGGCACGCCGACGCTCCTGCACGCCGACCTCTGGGCCGGATGCCTGCTGCCGGCCCTTCACCGGCTCTTCGACCTCTCCGCCATGGGCCCGGGCAAGGGGGGCGAGTTCACCGTCGAATGCAATCCAGAGACCGCCTCGTCCGGGCTCTTCGCGGCCCTGGCCGCGGGCGGGGTCAATCGCATCAGCGTGGGCGCGCAGTCGTTCGACCGCCGGCACCTCAAAACTCTCGAGCGCTGGCACGACCCCGACAGCGTCCCCCGCGCCCTGGAGCTGGCCCGCGCCGCGGGCATCGAGCGCCAGAGCCTCGACCTGATCTTCGGCATCCCGGGCCAGACCGCCGGCCAGTGGGAGCGCGACCTGCGCACCGCGCTGGCGCTGGGCGCCGAGCACCTGTCCTGCTACGCCCTTACCTACGAGCCTGGCACGGCCCTGGCCGCGCGGGCGCGCGCCGGCGCCGTGGCGCCGGCCGACGAGGACCAGCAGGCCGAGCTCTTCGAGATGACCGGTCCGATCCTCCTGGCCGCGGGCCTGGAGCGCTACGAGATCAGCAACTTCGCCCGCCCGGATGCCGAGTGCCGGCACAACCTGGCCTACTGGCGCCAGGAGCAGTGGCTCGCCGCCGGGCCCAGCGCGTCGGCCCACCTGTACGCCGGACACGACGGCGCCGCCGGCTCGTGGCGCTGGAAGAACGTGGCCCGGCTCGGCGACTACCTGGCCTCCGGTGGGCCGAGCCCGGCCCTGGACGTCGAGCCGCCCGACCCGCCACGCTTCGTCCGCGAGCGACTCATGACGGGCATCCGGTTGCGTGAGGGCCTCTGGGCCGACGGCACTCTCGCGCAGGCCGAGCAGGTCTCTCCTGGAGCCGCCGCGGCCTTGGACCGCGCCGTCTCGGGCCTGCGGGCGGCGGGCCTCGTCGCGCCCGGCCCGCGCTGGCGGCTCACCGCGGAGGGCCTGCTGCTGGCCGACTCCGTCGCCGCCGAGCTGATGGGAGCGGTGACGTAGACACCGGCGACTCGAGGACCGCTCAGCGCAGCCGCGCAAAGAACCGCACGACCCGCTCCATGCCCTCGTCGATGGTCTCCTCCGAGCAGGCGAAGCTCAGCCGGATGTGCCGCCATCCGGGCCCGCCGAAGTCCTCGCCCGGCACGACCGCGACGTGCTCTTCCTCGAGCAGCGCCCCGGCCATCTCGGCCGCCGTCGCCACGCGCCGCCCGCCCCCCGTGGTGCGTCCCAGATAGGCCGACACGTCGGGAAAGAGGTAGAACGCGCCCGTGGGGCGCGGACAGACCAGGCCCGGCACGCGCTCCAGCCGCTCGGCGATGAGCCGGGCCCGGCGCGCAAACGCGCCGCGCATCTGCTCGACCTCGCCGGCGCACTCCGTCAGGGCCGCGCGGATCGCCGGAAAGACGAACGAGACGATGCTCGTGGTCATCTGACCCTGGAGCTTCTCGGCCGCCTGGGCGACGCGCCGCCCGAACTCGCCCGACCCCGCGAGGTACCCCACGCGCCATCCCGTCATCGCGAAGGCCTTGCTCAGCCCGTTGATGGTGATCGTCCGCTCCGCGACCTCGGGAACCGAGCCGATCGAGAAGTGCGGGCAGGGGCCGTAGACGATCTTTTCATAGATCTCGTCCGTGACGATCACCAGCCCGGGGCAGATGGATCGTGCCGCGCTCGCCACCACCCCGGCGAGCCCGCGCAGCTCCTCCGGCGTGTACATGGTCCCGCAGGGGTTGTTGGGCGAGTTGAGGATCAGCACGCGTGCCCGCGGCGTCAGCGCCCGCTCGAGCTGCCGCGGCGTGACCTTGAATCCCCCCGCCGCGGTGGTTTCGAGCTCCACCACCCGACCCCCACACAGCCGCGCGATCGGGTCGTAACTCACCCACGCCGGCACCGGCAGGAGCACCTCGGGCGCCTCGGCCCCGTGGGCGGGCGGGTCTACGAGCGCCTGGAAGGCGAGGTAGAGCGCGTGCTTGGCACCCGCGGTCACCACCACGTGGTCCGCGCTCACGCCCGAGAGCCCGTTCTCCCGGGTGAGCTTGTCCGCGATGACCGCGCGCGTCTCCGGGTCGCCCGCGGTCGGGACATACTTGGTGTGTCCGCGCCCCAGCGCCTCGATGGCGGCCCGCTTCACCACCTCGGGCGTGTCGAAGTCCGGCTCGCCGGCCGCGAACGACAGGACTCTCACGCCCCCCCGCGCCAGCTCCTTCGCCTTGGCCGTGACCGCAAGGGTCGAGGAGCCCTTGACCGAGCGGGAACGCCGGGACACCTCCATCCGGTTAGCCTAGCCGCGGCCCGGGCGCCCTGGCTTCCGGTCTGCCGCGAGTTTTTCTGGCCTGCCCGAACACCGCGTTCTATCATCGGGCCATGACCCAGTTGGCCGCTCCGGCCGTTGATGTCGCCGCCGCGCCGGCGGGGGCTCCCGCCCTGGCAACCGCGGTCTGCTGCCGGGATCAGGCCGATCCCCGCTCGTATCTCTCGTCGCTCGTCGAGCTCACCAAGCCGCGCATCACCCGCCTCGTGGTCATCACCGCGGCGGTGGGCTTCGCGCTCGGCGCGCTCGGGCGCGCCGAGAGCGGGCTGGCGCTCTGGCTCGTGCTCGCGGCGACCCTCGCCGGCACCGCCCTCTCGGCCGCGGGCGCCAGTGCCATGAACCAGTGGTGGGAGCGGCGCCGCGACGCCCTCATGCCCCGCACTATTCACCGGCCGATCCCCTCCGGACGCGTGGGCGCCGGGGCGGCGCTCCTGACCGGCACGGCCCTGTGCCTCGCCGGGCCGGCGGTGCTCCTGCTCGTCGGGCCGCTCCCCGCGCTCATCTCCGCCTTCACCATTCTGAGCTATCTGCTCGTCTACACCCCGCTCAAGCCCGTCACCCCCCTCGCGACCATCATCGGGGCATTCCCGGGAGCGCTCCCGCCGCTCATCGGCTGGACGGCCGCGACCGCCCTGCTTCCCGCCGGGCCGCCCGAGCCCTGGCTGGCGCCGGGCGGGCTTGGCGGCTGGTCCCTCGTCCTGCTCATGTTCGTCTGGCAGATCCCGCACTTCATGGCCATCGCGTGGATGTACCGCGACGACTACGCCGCCGGCGGCTTCCGCATGCTCCCCCTGGCCGACGCCGACGGCTCGGCCACCTCGTCGGTCATCTTGATGTGGTCGATCGCGCTGGTCCCCGCCACCGTGGCCCCGGCCTTCCTCATGCCCTATCGGCTCTCGCCGGTCTATGTCACGCTCGCGCTCGCGACCGGCGGCGCCTTCTGCCTGGCCGCCGCCCACTTTGCGCGCACCCGCACGCGGCACTCCGCCCGCCGGCTCTTCCTGACCTCCATCATTCATCTCCCGCTCATCATGATCGGGATGGTGATCGACGCGCTGGTCCAGACGCTCTAGACGATCCGGTGCGGCTACCGGGCCCCGCCCCGCAGCAGCGCGCCCGGATCCAGCTCCACCCCCAGCCGCAACCCCGCCGGCTCCTCGCGCGCTCCGGCCGGCCGCCACCAGGCCCGCCCCGCACCCAGGAGCGCGAGCGCAAAGCCGTCCGCCTCGCGCCGAGGCCGGAGCGAAGGGCCGGCTTCAGAAAAGGCCTCCGCCAGGTCACGTGCCGGGCCCCGTCCGGCCGCGTCTCGGCCCCTGAGCCCGACGACCCCGACAAGCCGGATGGGCGCCCCGTCGGGCTCAGCCAGCTCAAGGACCATCCAGGGGCCGAGCGACCTTTCCGATCGCTGAAGGGCCGGCGCGGCCCTGCGGGCCCAGCGAGCCAGGTCCAGCTCGAAGCGCTCGCGCTGCTGGGCATCCGCGATCCCGGCACGGGCCAGGTCGCCCGCCAGCGCCGCCCACTCGAGCACCCGCGGACGAACCACGGCCGCCAGGACGCCCGCGCCCGGCCGTCCGAGTTCGTCCGCCGGCCAGAAGGCCTCGGTCAGGGCCAGCGCGTGGAGCGTCCCCGGACGCTCCGAGCGCGACGACCAGGCCACGCGCACCGCCAGCAGCGGCGGGCCCGTATACGCCGTCTCCGCCCGGCCCCGCAGCGCGGGCGGGCGCGGGATCGCCGGATCGCGCGTCGCGACGCGCTCCGGGGCCACCAGCTCCGCGCGCAGGAGCACGGAGCGCGCGTTGGCCAGGCGGAGCGCGGTCAGCGCGCGGGCGACAGGCCCCCCGCCCAGGCCCTCCGGCCACAGCCGACGCGCCGCGTTCAGGTCGGCGTAGACCTCGAGAATCGGACCCTGCCCGGGGTCGCGCCCCGCCGCGGCGCGCCGGTCATCGTCCCACGGCGCGCCACCGTCCGCGCCGCTCCGGAGATCGCCGCCCCCGAGGAGGATCGCGGCCCCGCCACCGCCCCCGTGCACGCCCGCAGGCCGGGCGTCTTCACCCGGCCGCGGCTCGCCCAGCAGTGCCCGGGCGGCTTCCGGGGTGATTCCCGAAACCAGCACGGCCAGGCGCGCCGCCCGCTCACCCGGCGCGGGCCCGAGCAGGGCGACGTGCGCCCGGGCGCCCGAGTCCGCCGCAGTCGCCAGGACGCGCGCGAGCAGTCCGGCTTCTCCCGGGGTGAGAAGCCCCGTGCGCTCGTGGGCCCGCGCCGCGGCCCCGATCCAGGCGGCCACCTGCTCGCGCGTCCCCGGGACCCGCCCGATCTGCGCAAAGTCAAAGGACCACCACGCGACGGCGTCGTGTGGTGGTCCGTACCGAGCTGGCTCCTGGACGGCTCTCGCGCCGGGCGGCTGGCCCCCCGCCGCGTGTCCGACGAGGCCTATGGCCATCACGCGGGCGGCGACCGCGAACGGCCCGCCCCGGCCCGGGCGTCCTCTCACCGGGCCGGCCCGACCGACGGCTCGGCCAGGGGCCGCCGGCGCGGAGCGTCGGGCGCCTCGGAGTCGGGCTTCATCTCCTCGTCGGCCCCGTCGACGTCGTCCGTCTCGTCGGCCTCGTCCATCCCGGTCTCGTCGCCGATCTCGAACTCGACCTCGTCGGCCCCGGCGTCCAAGGCCTGTGCCCGGGCCGCGCCCGCGGCGCCGGCCACCAGGGCCGCGATCACCGGGAAGACCGGGGCCGCGGCGCCCGCCACCCCGGCCGCCTCGACCAGTTGGGAGCGGTTCCCCCGAGTCTCATAGACAAGGTTGTCCCCCTCCCAGTAGCTCACGGCCACGCGCGGCTTGGCGCCCTGCCTCAGCTCGGAGAAGAGCGGCACGACCATCCCCGGCTCGCGCTCGGCACCCTTGGCCGACCGGGCCGCGTTGGCCACCATCGATCCGGCCGCCGCCACGAACGGATAGCCCCGCCCCATCGTCCGCGGGATGTCGATGAAGGAGACGGCGACGGCGGCTCTCCCCGCGGGAAGCATCGCCTTCACCGCGGGGCCCCCCGCGAACCCATTGCCCCCCTTTCCCGAGGCCTGCAGCGCCGCCGCCACCGCGGCCTGCGGCGAGAGCCCCGCGACCAGCCAGCGGTCGGTGAGCCCGATCGTCACCTCGAGGGGGATCGGCACGCCCGGGAAGGTCAGCGAGTGCAGGGTGCTCCCGCCGTGTGTCCACGTGCGCACGCGGACATACCCGTGCGCCTCGACCGCGGCGTGCTGGTTGGCCAGCCCCGCCAGCTTGGTGAGGGCGGCCTCGAGCCGGGCGCGGTCGGCGACGGAGGCGGCGAGCGCCACCGAGCCGAGCGTCAGGCCGCCGCCCGTTGCATCGCTCATGTACAGCGCGCTGGCGCCGCCGAAGGAGCCCAACAGGTCCTCGACCAGGTCCACGCCCGTGTGAGCCCGGAACTCCGCGAGGTGCTCCTGGGCCTCGGGCTGCTGCGCAACGCCCTCGCGCACCATCTTCAGGATGGCCCCGTGGTTCCACTTGCCCACCGTCGCGGCCACCGCGTCGGCCGGCACGACCGCCAGCTCCCAGGCCTCCAGGCCCACCGGGCTGACCATCCCGCTCTCGACGAAGCGCCGCGCGCCCTCCGCCACCCAGCGCGTCACGCTCGCGTCGGCGGTGTAGCCCGTGCTGAAGGAATACTTGACCGCGTTCGGGCCGATGAACCCCCGCTTCTCGACCTCGGCGATGGCCTGCGCCGCCTCGGGCTCCTGGGCCGCGAACATCTTGAGCATGTTCACCAGGGGCGTCAGCGGGGCGACGTCCAACCGCCCCCGGAGCACCGGCTCGAACCCCGCGCCCGCGGGAAGCGCCCGGAACGGGAGCTCCGGGTCCGCCACCGAGCCGGCATGAACCTCGAAGCGCGGCCCATCGGCACCCTGCCTCGGCCCGAACCGCACCACCCCCACCGGCAGCATCAGCTCGCTCATCCCCGCGAAGCTCGTGCTCGGCTCGGCGCGGAACGGCACGTTCTGGGCCGTCAGCATCGCGTTGATGACGCGGTGCAGCTCACCGGCCTCCTCGGCGCGCTCGGTCCTCAGGCTCACGATCGCCCCGATCCCGAACCCGCCGGGCGTCTGGTCCGCCGGGTTGTACGTCACCGCCAGGCGCATCGGGCGGTAGACGAAGTCAGCCACCAGGTTGAGGAACGGCACCGCCTCCGGCTCCATGTCGGGGATCTCGCCCGGCAGCTCCGCCAGGCGCTCGCGCAGCATCAGGATCGCCGCCTTCAGCCGCGCGTCCTTCTCATCGACGAACATCGCCTCCAGCGGGCCCTTCTCCAGGACCAGCACGCTCCGCATGCCGACCTCGCCCGGCGGGGGCTCGGCGGCCGGGGCCCTGGACTCCTGCGCCAGCCCGATGGGAGCCATCATGAGACCGGTCCCCGCCGCCCATCCCATCCACGTGTGACGCCTGGTCATGTCCAACTCCTTCGTATTCGATCCTCGCCCGAACGGTATCAGGGTCGTTGGGAGCCTGGGGGACCCCGTTTTGCCCGGGCCGCCTGTCCCCCGCCCGCCCGAGCCGGGCCGGCCCGCTCGAATAACCCCGCGAAGGACCATCGGCCCGCCCACGCGCGCCGCGGGGCCCCGGTGCCGAGTTACCTGGCCCTGGGCCGTTCCGACCACCCCAGCACACCTGCGCCCCACCCACGACCCAGCCAAACCCACCCCCGCGTCAACCCGGGCCCCGTGCGGACCGATCCAAGGGTCGACAGGAGGCACACCCCATGGGGACAGACCCACCCGGGCCCGACCCGCGGCCCGCGGGCGCTCTGCACAGCCAGTTCGCGTCCGACCCGGAAATGGCGGAGGTGGTCCGGCTGTTTGTCGGCGACATGCCCTCCAAGCTCGCCCAGCTCCGATCGCTCTGGGACCGGCACGACATTGACACGCTCCGGCGTCTTTCCCACCAGCTCAAGGGCGCCGCCGCCGGCTTCGGCTACCCCAGCCTCTCCCAGGCCGCGGGCCGGCTGGAGTGCGAGCTCATCGCCCTGAGCGAGGGGTCCAGCCCGGTCTGCGCGCAGCACCTGCGCGGGCAGTTCGAGGAACTGATCCGGCTCTGCACCGCCGTGGCGCCCAGCTAGCGCCGGTCGACCCGTTCCCCCACCCAGCGAGCCGCCGCTTCGTGGCACACGACGAGAACAAGCCGCTGGTCCTGCTCATCGACGACTCGGTCGACGTGCACCGGCTGCTCCAGGCGCGCCTGCGTCACGAGCACATCAGCCTCGTGGTGGCCGCCAGCGGGAGCGAGGCCGTCCAGGCGCTCAAGAGCTTCCGCCCGGCGACCATCCTCCTCGACCTGGACATGCCCGAGATGGACGGCTTCGAGCTGCTGCGCGTGATCAAGGAGGACGTCTCGACCAACAACATCCCGGTGATCGTCCTCTCGGGGCTCCAGGGCTCCGAGGACAAGGTCGCGGCCTTCGACCTGGGGGCCACCGACTACGTCACCAAGCCCTTCGACATGGCCGAGCTGCGCGCCCGCCTCCGGGCGGCGCTGCGCATGCACCAGCTCCTGCGCCTGCTCGCCGACCGCGCCGACGTGGACGGGCTCACCGGCCTGGGCAACCGCGCCCACTTCGACAAGCGCCTGGCGGAGACCATCTCCGAGACGCACCGGTACCAGCGCCCGCTCGCGCTAGCGATGCTCGACGTGGACCACTTCAAGCGCATCAACGACACCTTCGGGCACCCCGCCGGGGACGAGGTCCTCCAGGTGCTCGCCGGGCTCCTGCTCCGCCAGAGCCGCCAGCACGACGTCTGTTGCCGCTACGGCGGGGAGGAGTTCGCGATGATCATGCCCGGCACGGGCCCGGCCGACGCCGTGCAGGTGGCCGAGCGCATCCGCCGGGCCGTCGCCGAGCTCGCCTGGTCGCGCCACCCCGAGACCTCGATCACGATCTCCGTCGGGATCGCCGGCTCCGACGGGCACTGCGGCCCCATGACCGCGACGCAGTGGATCGAGGCGGCGGACCGGAGCCTCTACGCCGCCAAGCACGCCGGGCGCGACCGCGTCGTCGCCGCCAACCTGGACCGCCTCGTGCTCGGGCGCGCCGGCTAGCCGCCGCGCCCCGCCCCGAGCATCTCGGCCACCAGCAGGACGTGCGCCCGCGCCCCCATCCGGTAGCACTCCAGCTCGAACTTCTCGTTGGGCGAGTGGACGCGGTCATCGTCCAGCCCGAACCCCATGAAGACCGTCTCGAGCCCCGCGAGCGCCTTGAGCATCCCCGCGACCGGGATCGAGCCCCCCGAGCGGATGAGCTCCGGCTCCTTGCCGGTCGCGCGCTTGATCGCCCGTGCCGCGGCCCGGAGGTACTCCGAATCCGTGCGCACCGTCGCGGGCGGACCGCCGGAGTGACTGACGAACTCCCAGCGGCAGCCCGGCGGTGTGCGCGACCGGCACCACGCGAAGAAGGCCTCGGTGACCGCCCCCGGGTCCTGGTCCGCCACCAAGCGGAAGCTCACCTTCGCCGAAGCCCGCGCCGGAATGATGGTCTTGGCGCCGTGCCCCGTGTACCCGCCCACGATGCCGTTGATCTCCGCGGTCGGGCGCGCCCACTCGCGCTCCAGGGCCGTGTACCCCTCCTCCTGCCCCCCCCACCGATCGGCCTCGGGGGGCAGGCCGATCTTGGCCAGCGCCTCCGCCGGATCGAAGGGCAAGCGCGCCCACGCCGCACGCTCCTCCGGGGCCAGGGGGCGCACCGCGTCGTAGAACCCCGGCAGCGTGACGCGCCCGCGCTCGTCCCAGAGCCGGGCGAGCACCTTGCAGAGCTCGCTGGCGGGGTTGGGCGCCCGCCCGCCCCAGAGGCCCGAGTGCAGGTCCTGGTTCGCCCCGTGCAGCGTCACCTCGGTGTAGGCGAGCCCGCGCACGCCGTAGGTGATCGCCGGGCGCGTCCGCGCCAGCATGCCCGTGTCCGAGATCACGCAGGCGTCGCAGCGCCGCAGCATCGCCTCGGCCGTTCGGCAGAAGGCGTCGAGGTTGACCGACCCGGACTCCTCCTCCCCCTCGAGCAGCACCGTGAACCGCGCCCCGCCCGCGGGCGTGCCCGTCACCGCCCGCCACGACCGCAGGGCCTCGAGGAACATCATGACCTGGCCCTTGTCGTCGACGGCTCCGCGGGCCACGATCCGCTCCCCCGGGCCTCCCGCGACCGCCGCCCTGATCACCGGCTCGAAGGGCGGGGAATCCCACAGCTCCAGCGGGTCCGCGGGCTGAACGTCGTAGTGCCCGTAGAAGAGCAGGTGCGGGCCCTCGCTCTGCCGCGCGGCGTCGGGACGCGCTCGCGCCCGCCCGTCGGCCCATTCCGCGTCGGCCGCGCGGGCGTCGGCCTCGTGGGTGAAGCCCAGCACGATGGGGTGACCGCTCCCGCGCCCGTCGGGGCCGACGGCGCCGGTCTCGCGGAGCCGCACGGCCAGGCCCGAGGATTCCAGGTGACGCGCCGCCCACTGGGCCGCCCGCCGGCAGTCCTCGCGGTGCTCCGCCTGTGTCGAAACGCTCGGGATGCGCAGCCACTCCAGCAGCCGCTCGATGGCCCGGGGCTCGTCCCGGTCAAGATGTTCAAGGACCCGCTCGTGCATGAGATGTCCCCGGCGCGCCCGTGACTCGCCCGCGCGGGGGCACCCACGCGGGGGCACCCACGCGGGGGTGGACGCTAGCCCGGGTCGCGCGATCCGGGGTCGCCCCCCCCAGGGTCGCGCCCGCCACGGTCGCGCCCCCCCGGGTCGCGCCCTCCCGGGTCGCGCGCCCCGCGGGCCCGGGCCGCCTCGATCATGAGCTCCTCGGGAGGGAGCGGATTGTGCGGCACGACCTCGCGCCCGCAGTCCGGGCACGTGGTGTCTTCGTCGATGTCCGCGTACTCCTTCACGAACACGAAGGTCGGCTCGAGCGTGGCCCGCCCGTCCCTGGTCCAGTAGCAGCGCTCCGCCGGGTACAGAGTCGGGGTGCCGGTCTTGGGGTTGGTCCAGGGGAAGCGCGCGCCCTCGGCGATCGGGAAGTCGCGGAAGAGCTCCCCCGTCTCGGCGTCGATCACGTCGCGCCGGCGCGAGGCCGTGCCCGCGTCGCTCCCGCCCCCCATCGTGCGCACGAGCAGGATGCCCGAGACGATGAGCATGGCCGCGGCCGCGGCGGCCATCCACGCCGAGCGGCGCCGTCCCTCCGGGCCCGGCGCCGCCGGAGGGTCTCTCTCCGGCGCCGGCGTCGACGTTCGTGGGTGTGCCATGGGGTAAGCGAGGCGCGGGACTTCGCGGCCTCAGGGGACGATGTAGGGCGTGGTCGCGCTCATGTTCTGGAACTTTCCCGGCCAGGTGTTCTGCGCGAACTGCCAGAATACGTTGTCGTCGCGCAGCCGCGTTCCCGTGGGGAACCAGTAATCGGGGTTCGTCGCCTGGCCATCGTCCATCATCACCACGTGCCCGTCGAAGAAGGCCATGTTCCCGTAGGCCGCGGCGACCCGCGTCCCGTTGCGCTTCGCGCCGTGCCGGAACGCCCAGGTGCGCGCGTCGCGGAGGCTGCCGAAGCCCGAGAGGATCGCCCCCGGCTCGCCCGGGGCCAGGAACCGGTTCAGCTCCTTGGAGTCGTTCTTCCAGGCCCCCACCCCGCCGAACGCCCCGCCGAACGCGGCCCGCAGGTCGAAGTCGAAGTCCGGGTCGGTCGCCTGGTTGGCGTAGCGGTGCCCCTCGAAGACGGCGACCTTGAGGTGCTCCGAGCCGACCTGCGACATCCGTGGCGAGTAGCCGCCCCGGTCCTGGTTGAAAAACTGCCCCGTTCCCAGGGGCGAGGGCCGCGTCGACGAGGTGAACTGCGTCGACATGTTGTACGAGATCATCCGCCCGTCGGTCACCGGGGTGCCCCCCGCGCTGAAGACCGTGGCGGTCACGTCGTTCGAGGGACAGATGAACTGCTTGAGGTCCTTGCGGTACCAGTCGAACCGCGCCGCTCGGGTCGCCGGCGTCAGGCTGGCCGCCTCCTGGTCGCTCCCCGGCCCGTCGTAGCCCGAGTGGTGCGCCAGGGGCCCGATGAAGTCCCAGGTCTGGACGGCGACGCCGTTGAACTGGTTGTTGTACGCGTCCGCTCCGCTGGTCTCGGGCGAGCCGACCACCGCCTCGCGGAACTCGGTCGCGTAGGAGTTGATCGCGATTACGGTCTGCCGCAGGTTGCTCCCGCACGCGGCCCCGCGGGCCGTCTCCCGGGCGGTCGCCAGCGCCGGGAGGAGCAGGCTCACCAGCAGCGCGATGACCGCGATCACCACCAGCAGCTCGATGAGCGTGAAACCGCGGGGACGCCGCTCGGCTCGGACGCGGCTGGCTCGGACACTGTCCATTGGCTGCCTCCCAGGTGGCCCGCGCCTACACGATACCGAAAAACGCCCCTCGCGGCGAGCGAACCCCGCCGCGGCGCCGGCCTGCCCGGAGCGTAGGGCGGATCGCGCGGCCCGCGCCCGGAGGCCCCCGTGCGCGCGGGCGAGCCGGCCCAAAAAAGCAGGCGGCCCCGGGGTCTCCGGGGCCGCCTGGAACGGTACGTTGGTCGAGAGCCGGTCCGCCCGCTTAGCTGACGAACTTGCCAGCCGCGTCGCCGGTCTTGACGATGCTGCCGACCTGGGCCCGGTACATGGCCGGACGGGCCACGGTCGAGGCCTTCTCGACGCTGAGGGTGCCGCGGCCGTCGGTGCCGGCACGGACCTGCCCGATCAGGGCGCCGTCGACGGTCACGTTGTAGACCGCGCCGGGACGGGCGTTGGCGATGGCCACCTTGTAGACCTGGTGGATCTTCTCGCCGGAGACGACCTCGGAGTAGGCGGCCTCGGCCTTGAGGCGCGAGGTCTGGCTGCTCAGCGAAGCCCGCAGGTAGGTCGTGGTGTCACCTTCGCCCGCCAGAGCCGGGCTCTGCACGAGGCCGACGGTCAGCATCGCAACCAGGGAAACGAGGATCAGAACAAGCTTGCTCATTGGTCTTTCAACTTTCTCGGGCGTCTTGGCCCGTTGTGTGTGCTATCCCCCGCGAGTGTTTCTCCGATCCGGCCCGGGGCGTGCCGAATCGGCTTCACCAAACCTTCGTGCCGCCCGTCTCGCGCTTCACGCGTCGCGATCGCGGAAACGCTGCGCGGACGGCACTGGCACGCCCGGGGGAGAGGCCGGGGTCCCGAGCAGCCTTGGCTCGGTCCCGGCTCGATCCCATCGAGCGAGCGTGCGGGACACATAGCAGCGCTCGTGCCAAACCCTGCGAAGGGTCCACGAGCCCCTCCGGGGCACTGGCGACACTTTCAGGTGCGCGCCGCACCGGGGACTGGCCAGGCGTGGCCACCATGCCCGCGCCGCAGCACACACCTAAACTCAGCGGGTGCGCCTGATCCTCTCCAATCCCAGGGGTTTCTGTGCCGGCGTGCGCATGGCGATCGAGGTCGTCGATCGGGTGCTCGAGCTCTTCCCCGGCCGCACCATCTACGTCTATCACGAGATCGTGCACAACAAGCACGTCGTCGGCCGGTTCACGGACAGGGGGGTCGTCTTCGTCAACGACCCGGCCGACGTGCCCGAGGGAAACATCATCGTTTTCTCGGCGCACGGGATCAGCCCCTCGGTCCGGGCGGCCGCCGCGGCACGGGGCCTCATCACGATCGACGCCACCTGCCCGCTCGTCACCAAGGTTCACTCGGAGGCCGTGCGCTACGCCCGCCAGGGGTATGACATCCTGCTCGTCGGACATCGGCACCACCAGGAAGTGGTGGGGACCATGGGCGAGGCACCGGACTCGATCCAGGTGGTCGAGCGCCCCGAGGACATCGCGGGCCTGACAATCCGCGATCCGAGTCGCGTGGCCTACCTCACCCAGACCACCCTGAGCACCGACGACGCCCAGACCATCATCTCGGCGCTGCGCCTGGCCCTGCCCGCGCTCAAGGACCCGCCCAGCAGCGACATCTGCTACGCGACGACCAACCGCCAGGCGGCGGTGCGCCAGATCGCCCCCGAGTGCGACCTGGTCCTGGTCGTCGGCTCGACCAACTCGAGCAACTCGGTCCGCCTCACGGAGATCGCGCGCAACCTGGGCGTGCCCGCCCACCTCATCGACGACGTGGGCGGGGTCGACCACGCGTGGTTCCGCGCCAACCCGGACCAGACCGTGCTGATCACCGCGGGCGCCTCGGCCCCCGAGGCCCTGGTGGCCGAGCTCTGCCGTGACCTCCTGGCGCGCTACGGGGGAACCCTCGAGCAACGGGACGTCTTCGAGGAGGACATCGAGTTCGGCCTGCCGCTCACGCTCAAGCGCCTGATGCGCGAGCATGGGATCGAGCCGCCCGAGGGGCGCGGCATCCGCGTGGGGAGCTACGAGCTGACGGCGGAGGCGTACGGGGCGGTTCCGATCACGGTGGGCGGGCTCCCCGTCTCGGGCCAGAATGGACCGGAGGCAAGCGCATGAAACACATCCTCACGTGGGTGCTGCTCGCGGTCGCGCTCCTGGTAGTAATCAAGGTTGCCCGGGCCGTAGCCTTCGCCCGGCGCCCGGACCCCGCCATCAATCTTCGTTCCCTCACGGCCCCTCCGAGCGCCGCGCCCGCGCCGGTCCCGGGCGTACCGGCGGACCTGGCCGACCTCCTCGAGCCCATCCGCGCCAAGCACAAGCTCCCGGCCCTGGCCGGGGCCATCGTCACAGGGCGCGAGCTGGCGGCGCTGGGCGCCGTCGGCGTCCGCCGCGCGGGGGGGTCCGAGCCGGTGACGCGCGACGACCTCTGGCACCTTGGCTCCGACACCAAGGCGATGACCGCGACCATGCTGGCGGTGCTGGTCGAGCAGGGCACGCTGCGCTGGGACTCGACTGTCGGTGAGGTCTTCAAGGACCTGCCCATGGACGATGGGTGGCGGGCGGTCACGCTCGAACAGCTCCTGCGCAACCGCGGCGGGGCGCCCGCCGACCTCGACAAGGACGGCCTGTGGGGGCGCCTCTGGCAATTCAAGGGTCCGCCGCGCGAGGCGCGCCTGGAGCTCGTGCGCGGCGTGCTGAAGCACCCGCCGGGCCAGGTCGGCACGTTCGTCTATTCCAACGCGGGCTACGCGATCGCGGGGGCCATGGCCGAACAGGTGACCGGCTCGGCGTGGGAGGACCTGATGCGCGAGCGCCTCTTCGCGCCCCTGGGCATGACGAGCGTCGGCTTCGGCGCCCCGGGCACGCCCGAGCGTGTGGACCAGCCCCGGGGCCACCGCCGAGGCAAGCCCGTCGAGCCGGGGCCGCTGGGCGACAATCCGCCGGCGATCGGCCCGGCCGGCACCGTGCACTGCTCCATAAGCGACTGGGCGAGGTTCGTGGCATTGCACCTCGAGGGACCTCACGGCCGGGGCCCGGGAGGGGGCGCCGCGCTGCTCAAGCCCGAGAGTTTCGCGCGCCTGCACGCCATCGATCCTGGCCCGGGCGACCCGTACGCCATGGGCTGGCTCGTCACCGAGCGGCCCTGGGCCAAGGGCGAGGGGGGCACCGGCCGCGTGCTCACCCACGCGGGCAGCAACACCATGTGGTACTGCGTCGCCTGGGTGGCCCCGGAACGCGACTTCGCGGTGCTGGTGGCGACCAACCAGGGCGACGGGCGGGCCCCGCGGGCCTGCGACGAGGCGGCGGGGAAGCTTTTCGAGCGCCATCTGGCGGCGACCAAGCGCGGGGCCGAGATGGCCCCAACCACATCACCGCCCGCGGCCACGCCCGCGCCTACGCCTGTGCCTGCGCCCGGGTCCGGGCCGGGCTAAAGCCTGGCAACCACGATGCGCCACCCCGCCCACCACATCTTCGAGTTCACGCCTGAGACACTGCGGGAGTGGTGCGGGCAGCGCGGGATGCCGGCCTTCCGGGCCGCGCAGATTCTGGAATGGGTCTATCAGAGGGGCGTCAGCGAGCCCGCGCTCATGTCCAACCTCGCCAGGCGCGACCGCGAGACCCTCGCCCGCGCGATGACGTTCCTCTCCGGCTGTGCCGTCCGGCACCAGCGCGCCACCGACGGCACCCAAAAGCTCCTGATCCAGTGGGACGGGGAAGGCACGATGCATGGCCAGCCCCACGCCACCCCCGCCGCCGCGCCCGAGCAGGCCCCGGCGTCCGTCTTGGGCCCGCACGCCGGGCCTCCGGCGCCGGCGGGATCGCACGCACTCCCGCTGCTTGCCGCGAGTTCCCTGGCAGACACCTCGCGCCAGACCGAGTGCGTGATGATCCCGGTGCACGCCGACGACGGCACCGTCCTCCGCGCCACCGCCTGCATCTCCTCGCAGGTGGGCTGCCCGGTCGGCTGCCGCTTCTGCGCCTCGGGCGTGGGCGGGCTCGAAGGGAATCTGTCGGCCGGACGCATCGTCGAGCAGGTGTGGCGGCTGGCCCGCCTGCCGGAGGTCGAGCGCATCACCAATGTCGTCTTCATGGGGATGGGCGAGCCCCTGGCCAACCTCCGCGCCGTGGTCCACGCCGTGCGCACGCTGGCGGCCCCCTGGGGCCTGGGCATCGGGGGGCGGCGCATCACGATCTCGACGGTCGGGCTCCCGCAGGCGATCCGCCGGCTGGCGGCCGAGCTCGACGTGCCGGTCACGCTGGCCCTCTCGCTGCACGCCCCGACCGACGAGCTGCGCCGCCGGCTGATTCCCTGGGCCGAATACACCACGATCGCCGAGCTGCTGGCGGCCTGCCAGGAGTGGTTCGAGAAGACCGGTCGGGAGATCACGCTCGAGTACACGCTGCTGCGGGAGGTGAACGACCGTCCCGAGCACGCCGCGGAGCTGGCCCGCCTGGCGCGCACGCTCCGCGCCAACGTCAATCTCATCCGCTACAACGAGGTCGCGGGGATGCCCTTTGCCCGCCCCGGCACCGATGACGTGCGCCGCTTCCAGGAGGTTCTGCGCGGACGCGGCGTCAACGCCCACATCCGCCGCAGCCGGGGCCGCGACATCGCCGCCGCGTGCGGGCAGCTCCGGCACGAGGCGGGCGCCGTCGGCACGGCCGCCGCGGGCACGGACGCGGCGCGATGACGGCCCCCGCCGGCACGCTCCCGGGGTCGGCCGCTGCGGACCCCGGCGCCTTTCGGGCTCAATCTGTGCTCCCCCCCACCCCAGACACGGATCCGGCCCGGATCGGTCTGACGTTCGAGCCGTTCACGTGGGCTCACCTGGTCACCGCGGCCTGCTGCATCCTGACGATCGTGCTGGTCTGCCACCTGGGCCGTCGCCTGGCGTGCCGCCAGGGCGTTCCTCCCGGGGCGGCGGACCCGGCTGGGCAGATGGTCGGGCTGCTCGGTCTCCTGCACTGGGGCATCTACCAGGTGTGGTGGAACGTGCCGCCGCGCTTCGGCATCGAGCGGGCGATCCCGCTCCAGCTCTGCGACCTGGCGGGAGTCGTCGGCGGGCTCGCCCTGCTCTCGGGCTCGCGCTTCCTCACCACGACCATCTATTTCTGGGGCGTGGTCCTCTCCACGCAGGCGTTCATCACGCCCATCATCAAGGAAGGCCCAGCGCTGACGCGCTTCTGGCTCTTCTGGGAGAGCCACACGTTCATCGTGGGCGCCGCCGCGTACGTCGTGTGGGTGCGCGGCTACCGCCCGCGGGCCCGCGACCTGGGGGTGGGCGTTCTCATGACGGTCGCATACGCGGCCCTGGTCTTCCCGCTCAACCTCGCCCTGGGGACGAACTTCGGGTACATCGGGCGTCCCAATCCCGACCCGGGGGCCCGGCGGACTCTCGTCGACGCACTCGGGCCCTGGCCCTGGCGAGTCCTGCCCCTGACGGCGCTGGCGATGCTGGCGCACCTCCTCGCCTATGTGCCCTGGCTGATCGCCGAGCGGTGCGCGCCTTCTGCCGACGAGGCCGGCGGCGCGCGCCCGCCCACCCCGCGCGGTCAGTAGACTCGGCGGCGCGCATGGTCCAGCTCTGCCTGCTCTTGGTCCTCGTCGGGCTGGTGGTCTCGCTCCCGGCGACGGCGCTCGCGCGCGCCCTCGGGCGGCGCACGGGGGCGTTCGATACCCCTCCCCTGCCTGGACAAGTGAAGATGCCCGCGCGGCCGATCCCGAACACGGGCGGCATCGGGATCTTCGCCGGCGTCGCGCTCCCGGTGCTGGCGGGCCTTGCCTGGTTGGTGCCGATCCGGGGAAGCCGGGACCCGCAGCGCACGGACGACCTCCCCTTCCTTCCTGCGGACCTGCACGAGCACGTGCCGGGCATCGCCGACCGGGCGCCCATGGCGCTCGGGTTGTTGGGCGCCCTGCTCGCGATGCACGTGCTGGGGCTCGTGGACGACCGCCGCCCCCTGGGGCCGGGGCTCAAGCTCCTGACGATGCTCGGCGTGGGCACCGCGGTGGTGCTGGGCACGGACACGCGCCTGCTCACGGTGCTCGACGGGCCCGCGGGCGGCTCGTGGCTCTCGGTGCTCCTCACCGTGCTCTGGCTCGCGGCCGTCACCAATGCCATGAACTTCCTCGACAACATGGACGGCCTCGCCGCCGGGGTGGGCGCCACCGCCACGGCCTGCTTCCTCGCCGCGGCCCTGGTCAGCCAGCCCCGCAATGGTTCGTGGCGGCCTTGCTGGCGCTGCTCCTCGGGGCGCTGCTGGGCTTCCTGTGGTTCAACTTTCCCATCCTGGGAGCGCGCCCGCGGCGCGCCACGATCTTCATGGGCGACGGCGGGTCGCTGGTGGTCGGATTCCTGCTCGGGTTCCTCACGGCGCGAACCACCTACTACACCCCCGCGGGCGGGGGCGCGTGGTACGGCGTGCTCATGCCGGTCGTGGTGCTGGCCGTCCCGCTCTACGACCTCGCGGCGGTCACGGCGATCCGCCTCTGGCAGGGCCGCTCCCCGCTGGTCGGGGACCTCAACCACCTCTCGCACCGCCTGGTGCGCCGGGGCCTGAGCCGGCGCAGCGCGGTGCTGGTGATCTGGGGCCTGACCGCCGCGACCGCGATCGGGGGAATTTCGCTGGGGCGCCTGGAAGGCTGGCAGGCGGCGCTTGTCGGGGCGCAGACGGCGCTGGTGCTCGGCGTGCTCGCGGTCCTGGAGTTCGCGACCCCGCACGCGCCGAGCCACGAGCTCTCGCCGGCGGAGCGGCCATGAAGGCCGGGGCCGCCGGAGTGCTGCGCTGGGCCGGCACCGTGGCGGTGCTGGTGGGGGTGATCGTCCCGGCGTGCACGGCGTACACCTCGCTGCCGGGGTGGGACATGGACCCGCTCATCGCCGGCGCCCCGCGCACCGGGCTCGGGCCCGGCGCGATGATGACGCTGCACGCCCTCGCGCTGGCCGGCGCGGGCCTGGCGCTCGCCGGGCACGTGCTCGGGGGCGGGAGACTCCACCGGATGATGATTGTGCTCGGGGCGCTCGGCGGGGCGGGCGCCGCCTGGCACGTGTTCCTTGCGGTTTCCGGCACGCTCGAGAGCCAGGTGGCCGGGGTCGCCTGGCTGGCGGGGGTGGGCGCGGGCCTGGCCCTGGCGCACGCGGGCGCGGACGCCCGGCTGCGCCGCGTGGTCGCGGCCGTTTTGCTTGGCCTGGTCGGCGTGCTGGCGCTCCGGGGCGTGCAGCAGGTCATGATCGAGCATCCCGCGACCGTGGCCGCCTTTTCCGCGGCGCGCGAGGAGGTTTTGGCCGCCCAGGGGTGGACCCCGGGCTCCCCCATGGCCCTCAGCTACGAGCGGCGCCTGCTCCAGCCCGAGGCCACCGGCTGGTTCGGGCTCGCCAACGTGCAGGGCACGTTCGCCGCCTGGGGCGTCGTCACGGCGCTCGGACTGGTGGCGGCGTGGTGGTCCGCCCGGTGGCGCGGGCAGACCGGCGCGCGGCGGCTCGCCGGTGGCGCCGCGGCGGCGCTCACGGTGCTGGCCCTGGTGGCGCTCGCCTTGGGAGGCTCGAGAACCGGATTCGTGGCCGCCGCCGGGGGCCTGGGCGCCCTCGCCCTGCTCTGGGCCGGCTCGGGGCGCGCCGGGCGGCGCTGGCTCGCGGTGGTCGCGGCACTGGCCGCCCTGGCCGGCCCTACGGCCCTCGTGGCGCTGCGCGCCGGCGTGGGCGATCGCCTCGGCGAGCTCAGCCTGCTCTACCGGTGGTTCTACGTCCAGGCGGTGGCGCGCGTCGCGTGGGAGCATCCTCTCGTGGGCGTCGGCCCCGGGAACTTCCAGCGGGCGTACCTCACCGCGAAGAACCCGCTCAGTCCCGAGGAGGTGTCGAGCGCCCACAACCTTCTGCTCGACTGGTGGGCGGGCCTGGGGGTCCTGGGACTCGCCTGGGCCGCGCTGCTGGCCTGGTGGGTGGTGCGCGCGGGTGTCGGGGCGCTCGGGTGCGGCGCGGGGGCGGGGGCAGTGCGGCCCGGTCGCGGCGAGCGGCGCGCCGTCGCGGGCGTGGCGGCGCTCGTTACGCTCGCCGCCGCCTGGTCCGAGCCGGCACTGACGACGCCCGACGCCGCCCTGGTGCGCGTGCTCGGGCTGGCCCTGTGGGCGGGTCTGGGAGTGCTGGCGCTCGACGTGCTCGGGCTGGGGCGCGCCCGCCTGGCCGAAGCCGCCGGCGTGCTCGCGCTCGTGGCAGCCTCGCAGATGGACGTCGCGGGCTCGTGGGCGCAGTCCGCCCCGCTGGTGATCGTGCTGGTCGGCGTGGCCGCCGCGAGGACGCCGCACGCCCCGGACGCCGTCGCGCGACGTCGCGCCGGAGCGGGCCTGCTGGTCGCGATGGCGCTCGGCGTGGGCGCCGGCGCGGCGGGATGGTCGGCCCGCCAGGCGATCTCGTGGGAGCGGGCGCTGGACCAGGCGGCGGCGCTGGCCCGCCCCATCGGGCGCCTGCGGGGGGCGATCACCGGGGCGCTGGGGATGCGCGAGCCCTCCGCGCGCCAGGCCGCGATCTCCGCCGCAGCGTCCGCCGCCGCGCAGAGCCTGCAGCGCCCCGTCCCGGCGACGCGGACCGGGCTTGACGAGGCCCTGCTCTCCATGGAACACATCGCCCTGCCGACGGCGTACGACTGGCTCCTGGAGGCCCGGCGGAGACTCCCGCGCGATTGGCGGGCGGCGCGCGAGGCCAGCCGGATTGCGCTCCGGTATGCGCAGCTCCAGCAGGCCCGGGGAGAGGCGGATAAGGCGGGGCGCTGGCTCGACGAGGCCGCACGACTGGCGGAGTCGACCGGGCCGCTGGGCCCCAGCCAGGCCGGGTGGGCCGCGCTGGCGCTCGAAGCCGGCGCGGACCTGGCGGGGACTGCCGACCCGGCGGGCGCCCGGGCCACCCTGGCCCGCGCGGCGGGATGGCGGGCCCGGGCCTTTGCGGGCGATCCGTACAACCCGGACCACCCGCGCCGTCTGGCCGAGCTGCACGACCGGCTCGGCGAGCCGGAGGCCGCGGCCCGCTGGGCCCGCGCGGCCCTGGACCTCGACCGGGCGATGCGCTACGACCGGGAGGTCCGGGCCCTTCGCCCGGACCAGCGGGCGCGACTCGAAGCGCTGCTCGAGCCCTGAAGTGCCCTTCCGCGGCGCCGACGTCGCGGAGCGCCCGCCACGGGGCGGCGGGCGCCGTTCTTGACCCCCCACCCCCTCCAGCTACGATTCCTGCCTTGGCCGATGCGGCGCCGCGCGGCTCTTGGGCGGCGGATGGGTCGGCCTTCGGTGAGCTCTTCCGGCCCGCGAGTCCGCGGGACGGGCGCTTGGAGCAGCGTGCGATGACCGGGCCATCCAGCGACCAGGACGACGAGGAGGGGCCGACCCCACCACCGGCCCGCGACGCCCTCCGGGCGGCCTAGCTCATCGGACAGACCAGCACGTATCCGTCTCGCCACCCCTGCCGGGGGCGGGCTTGAGACGACCTTACCGCATCACCGGCACACGGGCCGGCCCGCTCCCGGGGCCGCCGCCACCGACAGGGACGAATCGACCATGGCCAGCGACCTTTCCATGATCCGCAACATCGGCATCTGCGCCCACATCGACGCGGGCAAGACCACCGTCACCGAGCGCATCCTCTTCTACACGGGGAAGAACTACAAGATGGGGGAGGTGCACGAGGGCACCGCCACCATGGACTTCCTGCAGGAGGAGCAGGAGCGCGGCATCACGATCCAGTCGGCGGCGACGACGTGCCCGTGGACGCGCAACGGGCGCGAATACAAGATCAACCTGATCGACACCCCCGGGCACGTCGATTTCACCATCGAGGTGGAGCGGTCGCTGCGCGTGCTCGACGGGGCCGTCGCGGTCTTCGACGGCAAGGAGGGCGTCGAGGCCCAGTCCGAGACGGTGTGGCGCCAGGCGGACCGGTACCGCGTGCCCCGCCTCTGCTTCGTCAACAAGATGGACAAGCTGGGGGCGGACTTCGACTTCTCCTTCGCCACCATCAAGAGCCGCCTGGGGGCCAACGCCATCGCGGTGCAGTACCCGATGGGCAAGGGCAACCAGCTCGAGGGGATCATCGACCTGCTGACGATGCGCGCGTACTACTACGACGCCGATGAGAAGGGGGCGGTGATCACCGAGAAGGAGATCCCCGCGGAGTGGCTGGACACGGCCCGCAAGTGGCACCACGAGCTGGTGGAAAAGGCCGCCGAGCTCGACGACAGCCTGACCGAGAAGTACCTGACCGACGAGAACTCGATCACCGCGGAGGAGATCCGCGCCGCGGTGCG
>DASPKO010000174.1:0-3135 GCA_035628055.1 Phycisphaerales bacterium | reverse complement strand
CCTCCATGAGGGCCGTGAACCACTCCTTGCGCGGGCGGCGGTCGGCCATCGCCTTGGCCAGGGCCCGCTCCCCGAGCCAGCGCGTGGTGGCGTGCAGCCCCAGGGCCGCGGCCGACGAGGTCGCACGCACCCCCGACCCCGCGTCGCCCGGGTGGATCCCCCACTGCAGCAGCGCGTACAGGAAGCGGTCCAGCTCGCTGCGGGCCCCGGAGTACTGCTTGATCGTCTCCTTGCGCGGGCCCTTGGCCCCCTCTTTAGTGCCGAGCAGTTCCGCGGTCGACTTGAAGAACCCTTCCAGCCCGGCAAGGCTCGCCGGGTCGAGCCGCAGCCCGTCGAGCCAGAGGGTCATCGCGTACTCGTAGTTGGTGGTCTCGTGATTCGCCGCGGCATGCTCGAAGAACTTCCTGGCCTTGTCGGGCGAGAAGGCGGGCGCGGGGACAGCGCCGCTGCCGCCGCCGCTCTTGCCGGGCTCGGCCGAGCCCTCGCCGCCAGGCCGTCGGAAAAGGGCCACGCCGTGCTCCCGGGACCCGCCGCCCACCGTCGCGCCACGCCGGCGCGCACCGTCGGGCAATGCTACTGCCGGGGCGCACCGAGCGTCAACGAACCGCCGGGCGCACCCGCCGGCCGCCGCCCGCACGCTCCGCGGTCGCGCGCGGCCCGATCCCTACACTCCGGCGCATGGGGCCCGACCCGGCCGAGCTCTCCATCCTGCACTACCCGCACCCGGCGCTGCGCATCCGGGCCGCCCCCGTTCCCCAGGTCGACGACCACGTGCGCGCGGTGGCGGCCCAGATGATCCGCCTCATGATCCAGGCCGAGGGCGTGGGCCTGGCGGCCCCGCAGGTCGGCCTGCCGTGGCGGCTCTTCGTCGCCCACGTCCCGCCCAGCGCCGAACGCTCCACCAGCAGCGAGCCACCCGGCGCGACCGAGGCGCCGGTGGTCTACGTCAATCCCGTCCTCGTCCCGCTCGGGCGCGAGGCCGAGCTCGGCGAGGAAGGGTGTCTCTCACTCCCGGACGTCGCCGGCGAGGTGATGCGGGCGACCCGCGTCGGGATCGAAGCTCTCGCCCTCGACGGACGACCCTTCCGCGCCACCGCGGCCGGGCTCCTGGCCCGGTGCTGGCAGCACGAGATCGACCATCTCGACGGGGTGCTGATCCTCGACCGAATGACCCAGGCCTCTCGGTCCCGCAACCGGGCCGTGCTCCGCGACCTCGAGCGCCTGGGGCGCCCGTAAGCCGCGGCCCTCGCGCCGGCATCCCGAGCGCGCGCCCCAGCCGCTACGCTCCGGCCCGGTGCGGCTGCTCTTCCTCGGCTCTGGGGCCTTCGGGGTGCCGACGCTCCGCCACCTGGCGGCGCGCCACGAGGTCCTTGGCATTGTCTCGCAGCCCGACCGGCGCGCCGGCCGGGGCGGAAAACTCACCCCGACCCCCGTCTCCGCCTGGGCCATCGAGAACCTGCCGACCCGGCCTCTCTTCCGTCCGGAGAGCATCAACGAGCCCGGCATGGTCGCCGCGCTGCACGACCTGGCCGGACCGGGCCGGGCCGACGCCTGGGTGGTGATCGCCTTCGGGCAGCGGCTGGCGCGGACCCTGGTCGAGCCCGTCTTCGCGATCAACCTCCACGCCTCGCTGCTGCCCCGCTGGCGCGGGGCCGCGCCGATCAACGCGGCGATCCTGGCCGGCGATTCCCAGACCGGCAACTCGGTCATCACCATCGCCGAGCGCATGGACGCGGGGCTGGTGCTGGGGTGGTCGAGCCGCCCGATCTACCCGGCGCTCACCGCGGGCGAGCTGCACGACCTGCTCGCGCTCGACGGCCCTCCGCTGGTCGAGCGCGTCCTCGACGAGCACGCCCGCGGCCTGCTGCGCCCGGAGCCCCAGGACGAGGCGGGCGTGACCCGCGCCCCGAAGCTCTCCCCGGCGGACGCCTGGATCGACTTCACGCAGGACGCCGAGGCGTGCCGCCGGCGCATCCACGGCCTGACCCCATGGCCCGGCGTGCGCGTGGTCTTCCAAGACCAGCCGCTCAAGCTGCTCCGGGCCCAGCCCGTGCCCCGGGCCGCCCCGTTCCTCGAGCCGCCCGGCGCGCTGCTTGACCCGGCGCTCGGGGTGGTCTGTTGCGGGCCGGGCTCACCCGCCGATCTTCTGCTGATCGAAGTGCAACCGCCCGGGAAGAAACCGATGAACTGGCAGGACTTCGCCCGCGGACGGAGAATCAGGGGCGGTGAGCGCCTGCTCGGAGCACCACGACCGTGCTGACGCTGTGGGATCTCGTCAAGACCGCGCTCGGGCCCCATCCCGCGCGCGAAAGACCCGCACTCGCGGCGGCTCCCGCTGCCCCGGCGCCGGTGCGGGCCGAGGCGGCGCCCTCCGCCGGGATGCCCCCGGAGGCGGCACCCCGGGCGCGCGTGGCCCCCCCAGCCGGGCCCGGGGCCCAGCCGGGCCTGGCCGCCCCCGCCCACCCCGGCGCGCCGGCGAGACCGCGGCCGTGCAACGCGGACCACGATCCTCCGGCGGTGGGAGCCCAGGAGCGGTACGAGCAGGTCACCCGCCTCATGCTCGAGCGCTACGGCGTGCGCGTGCGCAAGTGGCGCCGGCATATGTCGGGGATCGCCTGGTATGTCCGCTACCGCGACGGGACCGTGAAGCGCCTTATCGAAGCGCCCCGCCCGCGCGGGCCCATGTCGGTGGCGGTCTTCCTCCACGAGATCGGGCACCACGCCATCGGCTTTAGCACCTATAAGCCCCGCTGCCTCGAGGAGTACCACGCCTGGGCCTGGGCCCTGGCGCAGATGGAGGAACTGGGCCTGAACGTCACCGACGCGGTCCGGCACCGCATGCACCGCTCGCTGTGGTACGCGGTCGAGAAGGCCCGGCGCCGCGGCATCCGCGAGATCCCCGACGAGCTGCGCCCATATCTCGAGAAACCGGCGCGCCAACGCCGCCGCCCCACCTCCAGGGCCGCTTAGGGCTCTTCTCGGGCGGGCGGCCAGGGCAATGCCGGGCCCGCCCGGTCGTTGTGCTCGGTGTGACGAGGCCCATGTTGGTGACCCGCCGCCCATCCGAGGCCGGAGATCGACCCGGGCACGGAGCACCCGGCGCCGCCGGCGCGCCCGACGACCTTCCCGGCCTGC
>DASPKO010000173.1:0-13000 GCA_035628055.1 Phycisphaerales bacterium | reverse complement strand
GAGCTGGCGATAGGCGACGGCCTGCTTGGAGAGGTCGTCGTAGATGCACAGGGCGTGCTTGGGGGTCTGGCCCTTGACGCCCTGCCACATGAAGTACTCGCCCATGGCGCACCCGGCGTAGGGGGCGATGTACTGCATGGGGGCCGGGTCGGAGGAGGCCGCGTTCACGACGATCGTGTAGTCCATCGCGCCGTGCTTGCGCAGGGTCTCGACGACGCCGGCGACGGTCGATTCCTTCTGCCCGACGGCGACGTAGATGCAGACCACGGCCTCGGGGGTGCCCCAGTACTGGCGCTGGTTGATGATGGTGTCGACGGCGACGGCGGTCTTGCCGGTCTTGCGGTCGCCGATGATCAGCTCCCGCTGCCCCCGGCCGATGGGGATCATGGCGTCGATCGCCTTGATGCCCGTCTGGAGGGGCTCGTGGACGGGTTGGCGCTCGGCGATGCCCGGGGCGATGATGTCGACCTTGCGGAACTCGGAGGCCTGGATGGGGCCGGCGTCGTCGAGGGGGCGGCCCAGGGGGTCGACCACGCGGCCGAGCAGGGCCTCGCCGACGGGCACATCGAGCAGGCGGCCGGTGGAGCGGACGACGTCGCCCTCCTTCACCGAGAGATAGTTCCCGTAGATCACGGCCCCGACGGTGTCTTCCTCGAGATTGAAGACCTGGCCCATCACGGCGCCGGTGGAGGTCTGGAACTCGAGCATCTCGGCGGCCATCGCCTTGGAGAGGCCGTAGACCCGCGCGATGCCGTCGCCCACCTCGACCACCCGTCCGACCTCGGAGACTTCGAGCTCCGCATGGAACTGGGCGATCTCCTGCTTGATGACGCTCGTGATCTCGTCGGTCTTGATCTTCACGTGTGATTCCAGGTGTCGGGGTGAGTTTCGCGGTGGTCTGGGGGCGTGGGCGGGCGGCCGGTCCGGGGGTGCCTAGGGGCCTGCCGGACGCCGTGACGCGGCGAACCCGGCGGGGGCGTGAACGGTAGCTGGGCTGAGGGGCATTTTCCGCGCCTGACCCCGCGCCCGCGGACGACGAGAAGCCGCGGGCCGCGCCCGGTCTGGCCGTCCTGATAGGCTCCGGAATCTGAAGCGGGGCAGGGGTGCAAAGGGCCGGTGCATGCACGGCGGTGCCGGGCGGCGAGCGGTGGGCATGTGGATGGGCCTGGTGGCCGCCACGTGGCCAGCGCCCGGCTGCGCGCCGTCCGACCCGGGAGCGCAGGCGCGTCGTCCGTTGCCGACCAGGGGGGTGATCGGGGGGCTGGGCGAGCTGCCGGGCCAGTTCGGGTACCCACGGGCGATCGAGGCCGACGCGAGCGGCCTCTGGGTGGTGGACAAGACCGGGCGGGTTCAGCGGCTGGACCCGGAGACGGGCCGCTGCCTGGCGTGGTGGCGGATGCCCGACAGCCAGGTGGGCAAGCCGGTGGGGGTCACGGTGGCCCCGGGGCCGGAGGGAACGCCCGCCCTCTGGGTCGCCGACACGCACTACAGCCGGGTGCTCGTGTACGCGCTTGACGTGGTCTCCCCGGCGGGGCCGGACCCGCGGATGCCGGGCGAGGCGACGCCCCGGCTGATCACTTCGTTCGGGTCCTTCGGCGAGGGGCCCGGTCAGTTCGTGTATCCGACGGACGTGGCGGTAGTGGCGCGGCGGGGCCCGGGGGGCCGGGTGTGGCCCGAGCGGGTGTACGTGAGCGAGTACGGCGGGCACGACCGGGTGAGCTGCTTCGACGGGGAACTGGCCTTCCAGTTCAGCTTCGGGCACTACGGGGCGGGGCGAGATCTCGGCGCGCCCGAGTTCGATCGGCCCCAGAGCCTCGCCCTGGTCCCCGGCGCGGGGCCTGAGCCCCCGACGCTGCTGGTCGCCGACTCGCGCAACCACCGCCTGGGGCGGTTCGATCTCGACGGCCGCCTGCTCGGATGGCTCGGTGAGGAGGCAGGGGACGACGCGGCGGGGACGTACCGCTACCCGTACGGGCTGTGCGCCCTCGAGGACGGGACCGTGCTCGTGGCGGAGTTCGGGGCCAACCGGGTACAGCGGATCGAGGCAGCGACCGGGGCGTCGCTCGGGGCCTGGGGCGTGGCGGGGCGCGGCCCGGGCGAGCTGGCAACTCCCTGGGGGGTGGCGGTGCATCGAGGGTGGGCGTACGTGCTGGATTCCGGGAACAACCGCGTGCAGCGGTTCGTGGCGCCCGCGGGCGCGGCGGTGCGGTGGTGAGCCTGCCGACGCCCGGGCTTCTGCTCGCCTCGCTCCGGGTCGGCCCGATTCAGTTCGACCTGCCGGCGTGGCTCTGGGCCGTTCCGGTGTGCTGGGCCCTGGCGCTGTGGATGTCGCGCCGGAGCATCGCGGGGCTGGGGATGGGCGCCCGCCGCGTGGCCCTGGCGGTGCGCCTGCTGGTGATCGCGCTGATCGTGCTGGCCCTGGCGCGTCCGGCGTGGCGCCGCCAGGCCGAGAACGTGACCGTGGTCGCGGTGGTGGATACGAGCAGGTCGGTCTCCGCGTCGCTGCAGGCGCAGGCGGAGAGCTTTCTCCGGGCGGCGGCGCAGTCGGCCCGGCCGGGGGACGAGCTGGCGAAGGTGGCGGTGGCGCGCGACGCGATCGTGCAATCGCTGCCCGCGCCGCCCGCGGCGCTCCCGGACACGCAGCAGCTCCCGGAGCGCGAGGCGACGAACCTGGCCGAGGGCGTGCGCATGGGGATGGCGGTGGGGTCGGACCAGACCGCCAACCGCCTGCTCATCGTGAGCGACGGGAACGAGACCGCGGGGAGCCTGCTGCTGGCCGCGGAGGCGGCTCGGGCCGCCGGCATCCCCATCGACGTGCTCCCCCTGAAATACACGCACGACCGCGAGGTGGTGGTGGAACGGCTGGTGGCGCCCTCGACCGCGCGGATGGGTCAGCCCGTGAACCTGCGCGCGGTGATCAGCGCGACCGCCGCGGCCCGGGGGCGGGTGACCCTGCAGATGAACGGCGAGGCGGTCGACCTCGACCCGGGCTCCGACGCGCTGGGGATCAGCGTGGAGCTGGAGCCGGGCGTGAACCCGCTCACGGTGCCCGTGATGCTCCCCTCCGCCGGGCCCCAGACGTTCGAGGTGGTCTTTGAGCCGACGCCCGACGAGTCGGGCCGGACGGCCGACGCGGTCCCCGAGAACAACCGGGCCCTGGCGGTGACGTTCGTGAGCGGGGAGGGGCGGGTGCTGGTGGTGGCCGAGCGGACGGAGGAGGCCGAGGCCCTGGTCGCCGCCCTCACGCAGTCGCGGATCGGCAACGAGCTGCGCACCCCCGCCGAGGCGCCGGTGGCGCTGGTGGACCTGGCGGCCTACGACGCGGTGGTGCTGGTGAACGTCCCCTCGTATGCCCTCTCGCAGGCCCAGCAGGAGCACCTGCGGCAGTACGTGCACGACCTGGGGGGCGGGCTGGTGATGACGGGCGGGCCCGACTCGTTCGGGGCCGGCGCCTGGATCGGCTCCCCCCTGGCCGACGCCCTGCCCGTCAAGCTCGACCCGCCGCAGAAGCGGCAGATGCCGCGCGGGGCGCTGGTGCTGGTGATGCACTCGTGCGAGATGCCCGAGGGGAACTACTGGGGGAAGCTGACGGCGACGGCGGCGATCAGCAACCTGTCGCGGCAGGACCTGGCGGGGATCGTCGAATACTCCTGGAACGGCGGGGACATCTGGGCCCACGAGATGGCGATGGTGGGGGACGGGACCAGCCACAAGCGGGCCATCAACAATCTCTCGCTGGGCGACGCCCCCAGCTTCGCCACGATGATGCAGATGGCGATCACGGCCCTCGAGGCGGCCAACGCCGGGCAGAAGCACTGCATCATCATCTCGGACGGCGACCCGCAGCCCCCCTCGCGGGCGACGCTGCAGCGGTTCATCGACGCGAAGGTGACGGTCTCGTGCGTGCTGGTCTTCCCGCACTCGGGGTATGAGATCGGCACGATGCGCGACATCGCGACCGCGACCAAGGGCAACTACTACGCGGTGACGCAGAACCACGAGCTGGACACGCTGCCGGACATCTTCATCAAGGAGGCCCAGACCGTCCGGCGTTCGCTCATCTGGGAGGGAGCGCCGTTCGCGCCGGCGGTCGCGGGAGCGCCCGAGGCGATGCGCGGGTTTCTCGACGGGGTGCCGGCGATCAGCGGGTACGTCGTGACCGCGGAGCGCGAGGGGCTCTCCCAGGTCTCGCTGCGCGGGCAGGAGAACGATCCGATCCTGGCGAGCTGGCAGTACGGCCTGGGCAAGTCCATCGCCTTCACGAGCGACCTGACCACGCGCTGGGCCGCGGACTGGGTGAGCTGGGCCAAGTTCCGCGCCTTCTGGGACCAGCACCTGCGCTGGGTGATGCGCCCCGGGGGCTCGGCGGACATCCGTCTGAGCACGGCGGAACAGGGGGACACCACGCGCGTGATCGTCGAGGCGCTCGACGCCGACGGCGAGCGACTGGATTTCGTGCGCTTCGCGGGCCGGGCCGTGGGTCCGGACGGGAAGGCCGAGACCGTGGAACTGCGGCAGGTGGGCCCGGGGCGGTACGAAGGGGCGCTGGCGACGAGCCTGGCGGGGGCGTACGTCATGTCGTTCCGGTACGAGGCGCCGCCGGAGCGGGCCGGCGAGCCGCCGCGGACCGGGGTGATCCAGGCGGCGGTGACGCGGCCGTTCGCGGACGAGTTCCGGGCCCTGAAGGACAACTACGCCCTGCTGGAGACGGTGGCGCGCAAGACGGGCGGGCGGGTGCTCTCGGGGGACCCCACGCGGGCCGACCTGTTCGCGCGGGCGGGCCTGAGCATGCCGGTCGCGCTCACGCCGATCTGGATGCGCGTGGCCCTGGCGGCCCTGTCGGTCTTCCTGCTGGACGTGGCGGTGCGCCGGGTGCGGATTGACGTCCGGGCGATGGCCCGGGTCGTGGCCCGCTGGGCCGGGCGCGAGACGACGCAGCGGGGCGGGGAGCAGATGGGCGATCTGATGGGGGCGCGGGCCAGGGCCCGGCAGGCGATGGCGGGCTCGGGGGCGCCTGAGCAGCCCGGGGTCGACGGCGCGCCCGCGGGCGCGCTCTCCGAGCCGATCCCGCTGGAGCCGGCGGGCCCCTCGGCCTCGGCGCGCTTCGAGGCGGGCGAGGACGAGCTGCGGGCGGCGGCGCGGCGCGGCGGCATCGAGGCGGCGGGTGGGGAGGCGGGTGCGGGGACGCGCCCGGCGCCCGCCAAGCCGGCCGGGCCGGCCACGTCGGAGGAGGGTCTCTCACGGCTCCGCCAGGCCAAGCGGCGGGCACGGGAAGAGATGGAGGATCAGTAGGGGCCGCCGGGACCCGGGCATCCGGCGGTCGGCAAGCGGTGATCGGAAGACACGAGCGAGAGACGGCGCGACGAGGATGCGGGGGCCGGGGACATCGATCACGGACGTTCGAAACACGAGGGATGCACACGATGGCCATGGCACAACCGACCGAACCCGCCCGCGCGTCCAAGCCCGCGGCCCAGCCCCTGCCCAAGACCCCGGAGGAGGTGCGCGCCCAGTGCGAGGCGTTCCGCGACACCTTTGCGCGCCTGAAGCAGGAGGTCGGCAAGGTGATCGTGGGGCACCAGGAGGTGGTCGACGCCGTGCTGGTGGGCCTGTTCGCGGGGGGCAACGTGCTGCTCGAGGGGGTGCCGGGGCTGGGCAAGACGCTGCTGGTGCGGACGCTGGCGCGGGCGCTCTCGCTCCCCTTCTCGCGCATCCAGTTCACGCCGGACCTGATGCCTTCGGACGTGGTGGGGACGAACATCGTGACCGAGGATCCGGCGACGGGGCGCCGGCAGTTCGAGTTCCAGCGCGGGCCCATCTTCGCCCAGATCGTGCTCGCCGACGAGATCAACCGGGCCACGCCCAAAACGCAGTCGGCGATGCTCGAGGCGATGCAGGAGCAGAGCGTGACGGTGGGGGGGACGACGTACCAGCTCGAGCGCCCGTTCTTCGTGCTGGCGACGCAGAACCCGATCGAGCAGGAGGGGACGTACCCGCTTCCCGAGGCCCAGATGGACCGCTTCATCTTCAAGATCGTGGTGGGGTACAGCCAGCTCGAGGAGCTGCTCACGATCCTCGACCGCACCACCACCACCTTCGAGGCCGACGTGCGGCCCGTGCTCGACGGAGCGGCGATCCTGGCCGCCCAGCGGCTCATCCGCGGGGCGATCGTGGCGCCGCACGTGCGCGAGTACGCGGCCCGGCTGGCCCTGGCGACGCACCCGGGGGGGCGGTTCGCTCCGGAGGTGACGGGCAAGTACATCCGCTGCGGGTCCAGTCCGCGCGGGGCGCAGGCACTGCTGCTGGGGGCCAAGGTGCGGGCCGTCGCCGACGGAAGGTATCACGTGGGCAACAAGGACATCCAGGAGGTGGCCCTGCTGGCGCTGCGGCACCGGGTGCTGCTGAACTTCGAGGCCGAGGCCGACCGCGTGGACCCCGACACGATCGTGAAACAGGTACTCGAGGCCACCCCGACGCAGCCGGTGGGGACGCGATGACCTTCTCCTGTCGGACAGAGCGAGCGGTGGTGGTCGCCGGCGCGCTCGTGCTGGCGCTGGGCCTGCCCGGCTGCGCCGACTACCCCCTGCACGCCAACATGCTCGACCCGGAGTTCTCGGCGGTGCTCGGCGAGAACTTCGCCCCGGGGATGACCCGCGGCGAGGTGGACGACCGCCTGACCGCCCTGCGGGTCCGCCGCCAGGACCGCTGGCTCTATGCCGGCAATCCCCCGCACTACCTGGCCCGGGTCTACCGGCCGGGGGGCCGATGGCTCAGCGACGAGGACGCGATGATGCGCTGGGTCGACACCTGGTTCGTCTTTGACGGCTCCGAGCCCGCGCCCGGGCGCCTGGCCCGCTGGTACACGCGCCGGGGACAGCAGCGCTACTTCCACGGCGAGCCCGTTTATGGCCCGCCCCCGAGCGAGACGGCGTACCCGACGCGCCGCTACCCGCACAGCCCGCCCCCGCCGGCGCGGCCTCCGGAGGCCTCGCCATGACCCGGGCTTCGACCTGGTTCCGAGCCGCGCTGGCCGCCGGAGTGCTGGCGCTGGGCGGGTGCCGGACCGGCTGGCGCTACGCGGACCTCGACAACGACGGGCAGCTCGCGGCGCTCTACGAGCAGGTGCCCGCCGGCACGCCGCGCGACGTGGCGACGGGGCGGCTGCGCCGGCTCGGGGCGCGCGACCTCCGGACCGCCCCGTCGGACAGCGCCGCGGGGGGCACCGTCCTGACCGCGGACCTCCACACGCGGCGCTGGTCGGTGCCGCCGTTCGCGGGCGGGCAGGTGGCGGTGGGAACGTTCGACGCCCGGGGGCGGCTGGAGCGCTGGGAGGTGCGCTCGTGGGGCGGGCCGTAGGCTCGATGGATGGAGGTTTCTGGCGCGGCCGATCGCCGGCTTCACCTTGAGTGAATCGACCATGCTCCGCACGACCACCCCAGCCCGCGCCCGGCGCCTCGACGAGCTCCTCGAGCCCGCCCTGGTCGCGCGCCTGTCGAACCTCGACATCGCCTCGCGGCGCGTCTTTGCCGGCAAGCTCAAGGGGGAACGCCGCTCCAAGAAGAAGGGCCAGTCGGTCGAGTTCGCCGACCACCGCCAATACGTCGTGGGCGACGACCTGCGCCGCATCGACTGGAACCTCTTCGGACGCCTCGACCGGCTCTTCCTCAAGCTCTTCCTGGAGGAGGAGGACCTGTCCGTCCACGTGGTGCTCGACGCCACGGCCTCGCTGGACACGGGCCAGCCGAGCAAGTTCCTCTGCGCCCAGCGCCTGGCCGCGGCGGTCGCGTGCGTCGGGCTGGTCGGGCTCAACCGGGTCGCGCTCTCGGCGGTCGCGGGAGGGCAGACCCTGCACCTGCGCGACCTCCGCGGGCGCCGCCGCCTGCACGACGTGGCGCGGTTCATCCTGGGAATCGAGCCGGGGGGCGGGGCCGACTTTTCCGCCGCGGCGCGGCGGATCGCGCTGGCGCGGCGCGGCAAGGGCGTCATGGTCTTCATCTCGGACTTCCTCTTCAAAGAGGGATACGAGACCCCGCTGCGCCTGCTCGCGGGGCACGGGTACGACCTGTTCGCCCTCCAGGTGCTCTCCCCGCAGGAGATCGACCCACCCCTGGGGGGCGACCTCAAGCTCAAGGATCTGGAGGACGGAGACGTCGCGGAGCTGACCATCACGGCACCGCTGCTCAAGCGCTACCGGGCCAACCTCGCGGCCTACCAGGACCGGCTGCACGGGTTCTGCGCCGCGCGCGGGATCACCCACCTCCTGGTGAGGAGCGAGGCCGACGTGGGCTCCCTGGTCTTCGACCAGCTCCGCCGGCGGGGGCTGGTGGCATGACCTGGCTGACCCCCGGGCTCGCCGGACTCGCCGCGGCCGTCGCCGTGCCCGCGCTGCTGATCCTGTATTTCCTCAAGCTCCGCCGGCGCGAGGTCGAGGTCTCCTCGACGCTGCTGTGGAAGAAATCGATCGAGGACCTGCAGGCCAACGCGCCCTTCCAGAGGCTGCGGCGCAACATCCTCCTGCTCCTGCAGCTCCTGGTCCTCGCCGCGGCCCTGCTGGCCCTGGCCCAGCCGCAGCTCGAGGCGGACCTGGCCTCGGGGCGGCGGCACGTGATCCTGATCGACCGCTCGGCGAGCATGTCGGCGACGGACGGCGACGCGGAGGGGCGGTCGCGGCTCGAGGTGGCCACGGCGCGCGCCCTGGACCTGGTCGATTCGCTGCGCGAGCCCGGGTTCATCCGCGCCATGACCGGCGGGGCCGAGGGGGACCAGGCGATGGTCATCGCCTTCGACACGCACGCGCAGGTGCTGCAGAACTACACCACGGACAAGGCGGCGCTGCGGCGGGTGCTCGGGGCCATCGAGCCGACCGACGCCCCCTCGCGGCTGGCGGAGGCGTTCAAGCTGGCCAAGGCCAACTCGCGGGCCCGCGAGTTCCGCGAGGACCTGGGCTTCGTCCCGGTGGGCCCGCCCGTGGCGATCCACATCTTCTCCGACGGGCGGCTCCCCGACGCCCAGGCCGGCGCTCCCGACCCCGAGGACCTCGTCGAGCTCCACGCGGTCGGGAGCCCGCAGACCGGGAATATCGGGATCACGGCGCTGCGGGTGCAGCGAGACTTCGACGACCCGGCGCGGGCACGCATCTTCGTCGCGGCCCAGAACACCTTCGCGACGCCGAAGACCCTCGATGTCGAGCTGGTGGTGGACGGCGCCCCGGTTGCGGTGAAGCAGATCACGCTCCCCCCAGCCGCAGACGTGGGGGCGGACGCCACCGGGCCCGCCCCGGCGCCGGGCACCGCGGGCGCGGGGACCGCGACCACGGATCGGGCCGAAGGTCCCGGGCCCGGGGGCGCCACTCCAGCACCGACCGCGCCGGCCCAGCGCCCGGGGCTGGGGGGCGTGGTCTTTCAGCTCGACCGTCCCGAGGCGGGAGCCGCCGCGGTGCGGCTGATCTTCCCGCTGCACGAGGGAGACGTCCTGAAGACCGACGACCTGGCCTACGCGGTGATCCCTCCCGCGCGGCGCCTGAGCGTCGGACTGGTGACCGACGGGAACCTGTTCCTGCGTGCCGCGCTCGAGGGAATGAACCTCTCGGGCCTGGTGGTCCTGTCGCCGGACCAATACCAGGCGCTGCTCGGCGGGTCGGCGGGGGCGCCGCCGGGCATCGAGCTGGGCGACTTCGACGTCGTCGTCCTGGACCGGTGGCTGCCCCTCGTGCCCGACCCGGCCAAGCCGGGGGCGCCCAGCACGCGGGGGCTCCCCCCGGGGCGGTTCCTGGTGCTGGGAGCCGTCCCCCCGCCCCCGATGGGTCTCGCGGACGTCGGGCCCGTGGACGATCCCGGCCTGGTGGTCGATTACCGGCGTGACCATCCGGCGCTGGCGCTGGCGGGGCTCTCCGAGCTGGTGATCGCCAAGGCGCACCGCTACCGGGCCGAGCCGGAGACGCCGGTGACCGTGCTGGCCTCGAGCCAGGTGGGACCGGTGATTGCCGAGGTGAACACCGAGGCCACGCGGGCGCTGCTGGCGGCTTTCGACCTGGCGGAATCCGACTGGCCCTTCAAGCCGGGCTTCGTGCTCTTCGTCGCCTCGGCGATCCAGCACCTGGGCCACGGCGGCATCGAGGCCGCCGGCACGGTCGTGCGTCCCGGCGACACGCTCACCGAGCGCGTGCCCCTGGGGTCCCAGGCCGTCCGCCTCACGCTGCCGAGCGGAGACCGCCGCGACCTGGTGCCGGGCTCGGACGGCTCCGTGGCGTGGGGGCCGCTCCCGCGCGTGGGCGTGTACACGCTCTCATGGGCCGGCCAGGCCAAGGCCGGGGACGTCGAAGTGGACGGGCGGGTACGGCGCGCGATCCCGGTGAACCTGGCCGATCCGGATGAGTCGGACATCCGCACCGTCCCGGCGCTCGCCCTGGCCTCGCGCGTGGTGGTGGCCGAGCAGGCGACGCTGCGCGGACAGACGCGGCGGTTGTGGCCGTCGCTCCTGCTCGCCGCCCTCGGCATCGTGATGCTGGAGTGGTACGTCTACAACCGGAAGGTCGCCATCTAGCCAGATCGGCCGGGGGCGCTAGAACGCGCCGAAGGTCGGGCCGAGGCCGCTTCGTTCGGTCACCGGGGGCGAGAACGCCTCGAGGGTAGCGACCAGGGCCCGCAGCTCGCGCGGGTTGCCGCGGGCGTGTCGGAGCTGCGCCAGCGGGCCCAGCGGACGGATCGGCGCCCGAGAGGGCGCCGGCGCCGGAGCCCGCGCGGCCCGCGCCGTCTCGGCGGCCTGTTCCTGCCGCGACTGCGGCGGGGCGCTCCCGGACTGGGCATACCGGGCGCGTGAACTCTCGTCCCGGAGGTCTTGCTCCGACTGGTCACGTGCCCGCTGCCTGGCTTCCGCCGGGCCCTGGGCCGGTGGGCCCGCCCTCGGCCCGGGGGCGAGCTGTCCGGGCCAGGCCTGCGGACCGCGGCGGGCCGGTGCGAGCTTCTGGGAAGCGGGACGAGGTGGCGGCGTCCCCGGTCGCGGCGGGCGTGTGCCCGGCCGGGGCGGGGCGCCGGGGAACGGGGGCGGACTTCCCGTGCGCTTGATGACCACCGGCCCCGTCGGGCCATAGATCACGATCGGAGGAGGATCTCCCTTCGGGCCCGGCTTGGTCGGACGGCCCACCTCGGTCGCCTTGCGCGACGGCCCCTGCCGCGGTCTCGGGGGCTTGGCCTTGGGCCCGGCGCCGGCCGCTCGTTCCCGGCGCGCGGCCAGCTCGGCCTGCCGGCGCCGCGCCAGCTCCTCCATGGACTGGCGGACCGGAGTTTCGGGCTGGGCCCCCGGGGTTCGCGCGTCGGCAACCCGCCCCGTGCGGAGCATCTCCTCGGTGCGGCGCAGGCGCTCGGCCGCGAGCCGCTTGCGCTCGGCCTGCTCCCCCAGCTTGCGGATGATCCACCCGATGAGCGAGACGCTCATGAGCAGGATGACCACCACGAGCTGGCTGTACTGGGCCCAGAAGTTCCCCATGCGTGCCGGAGTCTAGCGGGGGTGTCGGGAGCGTTTTTTCGCGCCGGGCGCGCCGCGGGGCCGATCCACTTACCATCGTGACGAGGGGCGGCGTCCCGGGAGGCGGCGCCCACCGGTTCCGAGGACCAGAGAGATCAAGGCGGCACATGACGGGGACCAACGGCACCATCCGGCGGGGCGGGAAGGGCGTGGCGGCGCAGCGCGCGGCGGGCGCGCCCGCCCCGGGTCCCGTCCCGCTCGAGGCCTGGGACCACCCGCGGACCGGTCACGAGGCGCGGGTCTATGTGGGCGACTGCCGGGAGGTTCTGCCACGCGTGCCCGAGTGCGCGGCCGGCGCGGTGGACCTGGTCTTCGCCGATCCACCGTTCAACTGGAACCGGGCGTACGACAAGTGGCACGACGCGATGCCGCGCGAGGATTACCTGAAGTTCACGGGGGAGTGGCTCGACGCGTGCACGCGGGCGCTCCGCCCGGGCGGGGCCTTCTGGGTGAACATCCCGGACGACACCGCCGCCGAGATCGTCGTCCACCTGAAGGCGGCCGGCCTGGAGATGGAGAACTGGTGCGTCTGGCACTACCGGTTCGGGCAGAACACCGCCGACCGGTTCATCAACTCCAAGGTGCACGCCCTGTACTTCCTCAAGCCGGGAGGCCAGCGGACCTGGAACCCGCGCGAGATCCTCGAGCCCTCCGACCGGGCGACGGTGTACTTCGATCCGCGCACCATGAGCAAGAACGATGGCATGCCCGCCGGCCAGCGCGTGCCCATGGACGTCTGGTACGGGAAGTACTGGGGACGCGTGCAGGGCAACAACAAGGAACGCCGCGCCAATCACGACAACCAGCTCCCCGAGGTCTACCTGGAGCGCGTGATCCGGGCGTGCTCGAACCCCGGCGACCTGGTCATCGACCCCTTCCTGGGCAGCGGCACCACCGGGCTGATGGCCCACGCGCTCGGGCGCCGCTTCGTCGGCGTCGAGTACTCCAAGGACAACGCCCTGAGCGCCTGCCGGCGCATGAAGGACGGCCCGGTGCGCACGCTCGGGACCGGGCTGAACCAGAGCACCGCGATCCACCGTCCCCGCCGGCGCGGACCGCGCGGGGCCGCCGGCCCGGGCGAGTGAGACGGACCACGCTCGCCGCGGGGGCGTCGCGCGGCAACGATGGTCCATGGGCGTGGCGACCGGGCGCGACCTGGCACGGTTTCTTCGTCGGCACCACCAGGGTGTGCTGGCGTTCGGGGGACGGGTGGCGCCCGCGCGCTACGTCGTCGAGGGCCGGTCCGAGGGAGCCCCGGCGCTGATCGTCGGCCTCGAGCCTGTCGCGCTGAGCGCCCCCGAGCACCTCCTCTTCGTGCCCGAAGAACGCGCCGACGCCGCGCAGGTCCTGCTCGTTCCGATCCGGGCCCCGAGCACCGGCGACCGTGGGACCGACCGCTGGGAGGGGTACTTCGGGCCGCCCAGCAAGCTGGCCCTGTGCCGGGCGGTGGTGCGCGGGGTCAAGTGGCGCGGCGAGG
>DASPKO010000172.1:0-10345 GCA_035628055.1 Phycisphaerales bacterium | reverse complement strand
CGGACCTGCCCTCTCACCGCCGCCCACTGGGGGTCGGGCTCCGCGGGCGCCCCGCCCGAGCCCGCGGGCCGCCGGGCCACGCGCTGCTGGAGCTCGGCGGCGCCGACCGCGATGTCGTCCCGGGCCTCGCCCGCCAGCTCGACGACCGCGCTGGGGAGCACCGTCCGATCGGCGTCGGGCCGGATCACCGCGGCGGTCGGGGGGGCGTCGGCCACGGGCTCGAAGCGGTAGACCGCCTGATCACCCGCGCCCGCGCTCGAGAGCCCATGCTCGTCCGTGACCGTCACCAGCAGGCGCACCGGCGCGCCCAGGGTCCAGCCGAGTGCCCAGGACCGCGGCCCCGCGCGGAACTCGGCCCCGGCCTCGACGAGCGCCCGGGCGGCCTCGGCCCCGAAGGCGGACTCGAGCCACGCGGTCTGGGGCACCCCTCCCGGCCCGGGCACGGGACCGGGCACGGGCTTGTTCAGTTCGATGGTCAGCTCGACTCGCGAGCCCTGGAGCAGCCCGGGCGGGGCGGCCCGCTCATCGGTGCCGCTCCCCAGGTCGAGCTCGCGCGGGGCCCCGGCCGGGGCCCCCAGGGCGGCCCCGACGTACGCGGGGGGAGTCACCACGGCGCGTGCGCCCACGACCAGGGGTGGCGTCACGAGCGCCACGCGGGCCGGGTCCGTCCGGTCGTCGCCGGCCTCAAACCAGTACTCGACTTCGGCGGCCGGCGCCTGCGGCGCCCCCGGGGTGCCTGCCGGACCGGGGACCGCGGCCGGCTCGATGAGCCGCTCGAAGAGCAGCCCGGTCGTCTGCTGGTTGGCCTCCGCCGCGCTCGGCGGGACGGACGCCTGGCGGTCCTGCCCGGTGAGCAGGACTCGCTGGGCGGGTCCGAAGCCCTCTCCGTGGTCGACCCGATAGCGGGCCCAGACGCGCGCCGACTCGGGCCGCCCGGGCGTGCGCACGAGCGCGGCACGCAGTGGCAAGGCGGTTCCGAGCGGATGAACCGAGACGCCGGTGACGTCCGCCAGCTCGGTGCGCCGGGGCCACTCGGCGCCGCTCCACGGGGCGAGCACCCGCCGAGCGCCGATCGCCGTGAGGGCCGGCCAGGCGACCCCGAGGGCCGTGACCGCGGCGAGCGCGAGCACGGCGAGCGCGGCGGCGCGGCCCAGGCGGCCCACGTCGGTGACCGCGCCCGCGCGGAGGCGCTCCAGCCGGGCCGCGGCGGTGGAGACCACCCGGTCCGTCAGGCCGGGGGCCTGCGCGGCGAACTCGTATCCGGCCGCCAGCACGCCCGGGAGCTGGGCGGCCCGACCCGCCGGACTCTCCTCCAGGCGCAGGGCCACGTCCGCCAGGCGAGGCCGGAACGCCAGGACGGGACCGAGCAGCCTTCTGGCCCACCAGGCCGCGGCGGCGGCGCCCGCGACCCACACCCCGAGACGAACCCAGGCGGGGGCCCGGAGCAGGTAATCAGCCAGGCCGACCAGCAGGGCCGCGCCCACGAGCACCGCCACGAGGCGGAGCCCCCGCTCGCCCACCAGCAGCGCTTTCATCCTTCGGCGCAGGCCCGCCAGCCGGCGTTCCACGCGCCGGGCCTCGTCGGCGCGCGCCGACCCGACCCGGCCCCAACCGGCGCCCTGATCTGTCTGCTGGCTCATGGCGGCATTCCTCTTGCTTCCGAACTTCTACGCACGGGGGCCATCCCCGGACCGGTTCATCGGACGTCCCGGCCCCGCCTCGCCGTCACAGCATCGCGCCCGCTCACCGAGGGGCGCCGAGCGACCTCTCAGGCCAGCCTCAGCAGCCGGCGGCCCACCCATTCGGCGGTCAGCAGTCCGAGAAGAAGGATGAGGGCCAGGGGCGTGTCCCACAGGGTCTCCTCCTCGGCGGTGCCCACGAGCTTGACCTTGCGGTTGGGGATGAGCCCGCCGAGCTCGGCCAGCTCCGCGGGCGCGACCACGGCACCCCCGGTCGCCTCGCTGAGCGCGGCCAGCAGGGCATGGTCGGTCTCGGGGCGGAGCAGCTCATCGTCGGGGAGCCAGAGCTCGACCTCCGCCTCCAGGCGCGCGTCCCCGAGGGCCGCACCGGCCGCCTCGACCCGGTAGCGCCCGCTCTCGGCGCTCGTCCGCGTGGCGACGTACCGCGGCGGGCTCCGGGTCCCGCCCTCCCCGGACGGGGCGCCCTCCTCGGGCACGAGCTCGAGCTCGGCGCCGGCCGCCTCACCCGCGCCGGGTGACGCCCCCGCGGAGCCCGCGTTCCCGACCCGCACCACCCGGGCCGTGAGCGACGGCGGCGCGGACTCGACCAGCCGCTGGTCCAGGAGCTCCACGCTCACGCGCACCGGCTCATCGACGCGGGCCCGGGCCGGGCTGATCTGCAGGCGCGCGGGCGTGCCGGACCGGGCCAGGCTCTGCCGGCCCAGCAGCCGGACGAGCTGCAGCCAGAAGCGCTCCGGGTAGCGCTCGCCGCGCCCGTAGCGCCAGCGCCAGGTCTCGTCGGTCGCGACGTACAGGACGCGCCCCGCGCCGTAGCGCATCGAGAGCAGGGCCGGGCTCTGGCCCGCGGTGCCCGGCTCCTCGGCGGGGCGGAAGGTCGCCAGAACCTCCGCGGCGGGCTTGACCAGGCCCGCGTCGATCTGCTGGGCCCAGCGCAGGTGGGCCCACGGGGTCTCGGCGTCGGCGAGCTCGCGCGGCCACCAATCGCCGCGCTCGCCCGGCGCGTCGGCGAGGCGCAGCACGCCGGAGCGCGCCGCCGCGGGCGCCGGGGTCATCACCACGCGCCCGGGCCACGCGGGCACGCCCGCCCCCGCTCCCGGCCGGCCGGGCGCCAGCGCGAAGGGGATAAGGTCGGCGAGGGGGGTCCCGGCCCAGGCGCCGGGCATCGAGCTGTCGCCGGCGACGATCAGCAGGCCGGCCCCGTTGACCCCGACGTGCTCGCGCAGTTGGTCGAGCTGCGCCGGCGCGAACATGCCCGGGCGGACGTCGCCCAGCACGACGACGTCGAAGCGCCGCCACTCCTCGGGGGAGGCGGGGAGCCGGTCCAGCTCGATGTCCCCCTCCTGGACGTAGCGGCGCGCCGGCGATAGGATCATCGAGGCGGAGCGCACCGAGCCCTCGCGCACGAGCAGGTTCTTGAGGTACCGGTATTCCCAGCGCGGGTACCCGTCGAGGTAGAGCACGCGCAGGGGGCGGTCCTCGAGCGTCAGCTCGAGCGGCGCCTCGTTGTTCTCGCGGATCAGGTCGTCGCCGCCCGGCACGAGCCGCACCAGCCACCGCCCCCGGCCGGCGCTCTCCTTGGCGACGCGCCCGGTGAGCGTGACGCGCCACTCCAGCCCCCCGACCGGCTGCTCGCTCCCGCTGGGGACCTCGAGCTCGCGCTCGTCGAGCACGAGGCCGGTGCTCCGCTCGACGAGCTGGACCCGGCCGCCCGGGCCGGCGCGGCGGGGCGGGCTGCTCGCCCGGATCGTCGCCTCGACGGGCACGAGGTCCTCGACGAATGCGGCCTCGGGCCCCGTCGCGCGCACGACCGCCACGTCCGCGACCGGGTCGGGACTGCCCAATGGGACCGAGAAGAGCGGCACCCTCTCCGCGGCCAGCCGGCGGAGCACCGCCCCCCCGGGCTCGTCGCTGCTGCGCCCGTCGCTGAGGACGACCACGCCCGCCAGAGGTCGGCCCGCGGCCCGGCGGAGGGCCTGCTCCAGGGCACGCCCCAGGGAGGTGCGCCGGCCCGCCGGCGCGTCCAGGCGCGGGGGCGCGCTCTCGAGCGCCGCGGGGTTGCCGGCCGCGGCGGCGGGATCGGCCGCGAGGTCGTAGGCCCCGGCGTCGAATCCCAGCCAGACCACCACCCGGTCGCCCGCGAGCTGACGCCACGTGGGCCACGAGGCCTCGAGCGCGGCCTCGAGCTGCTGCTGGCGCGTGCGCAGCGCCCCGGCGGCGCCCGGCAGGTCCGCGATCCCCATCGAGGCCGAGCGGTCGACCAGCACCAGCACCCAGTCTTTCTCCTCCGTCTCCTGCGGGCGGGTGAGCCGGGGCCCGCTGAGGAGCACGGCCACGGTGAGCAGGGCGCCCGTGCGCAGGCCGGCCAGCGCCAGGCGCGCGCGCCGCGACCCCTCGAGACTCCGGTAGCTCCACCACGCCAGGGCGCCGAGCCCGGCCGCCAGGAGGGCCCATCCCCAGCCCGGGAGGGGCCGCGCCCATCCGAGCTCGACCCCCTCGGCTCCGAGCCTCAGGCGGTCAAGGTCGAGCAGCCAGGCGACGAGGCGCTTCATGAGGCCGCTCCCGCCGCGCTCGGCCCGCCCGGCGTCAGGCCGGGGGCGAGGCCCGGGAGGTCGGGGCTCCCGCCCGCGCCCGGGCGCGCGTGACTGGCCAACCGTGCCAGCAGGATCTCGAGCAGCGCCAGCAGTCCCGCCGCGATGAGCAGGGGCACGCTCAGGGGAGGACCGCTCGGGGGCCCGGCGAAGATCGATCCCAGCACGCCCGAGGCCGGGCTCTCCGGCTGGGTGCGCCCGGCGGCCCCGGTCGGCGGCTCGAGCCAGGCCACAGCGCTCCCACCGGCCGCGGCCGAGAGCCAGGGCTCGACCTGGGCACGGGCTTGTGGTTCCAGCCGGCTGCCGCGCTCGTCGGCGTTGACGGCGACGTGCCCGCGCGTCCCGCCCCGCACGTCGACAGCCCGGAAGAGCCCGGCGCGGCGCACCGGCTCGGCCGCGAGGCCCCCGGGGGCGACGCCGATCGGCCCGCCCAGCGGCCCCGCGCCGGTCTCCTCGGCCCCGCCCGGCGCTCCGGTCGCGACCGGAACAAGCTCGAGCGTTCCCGGGGGCGCCGAGACGGGCTGTCCGGCCACCGACGACCACGACCCCCGCGCCCGCCCGATGCCCTGGCGAACCAGCTCCTGCACGAGCGGCACCATCAGGGGCTTGGCGGGCAGGTCCGTCCAGGAGAGCTCGGGGGCCACCGCGAGGTAGACAAGCAGCCCGCGCGCGCCGGGCGCGCCCGCGGGCGGGGGAGCGCCAGAGGGAGCGCCGGTCGTGGCGGCGCCTGGCGAGGCCGGAGCGCCCGGTTCGGCGCCGCGCGGGGCCAGGGCCTGCACGAGGAGCAGGGGCGTGCCGTCCGCGAGCGCCAGGAGCGGGCGGGCCGGGCCGAGGTCGCCCTCGGGCCGGAGGACGCGGCGCACCGTAACGGGCCGGACGAGACCCTCGAGCTCACCCCGCAGCAGCTCGAGGAGGTCGCCCACGTCGGGGCCGGCCTCGGCGCGCGATGCGGGCGTATCCGGCGTCGCGCCGGGGGAGCCAGTTTCGACGGCCAGCCCGTCGGGTTCGAGCAAACTGGTCTCGCGTCCCGGGCGCCAGGAGAGATCGAAGGCCCGGGTCATCGGCTCGGTCCAGCCGTGGACCGTGGCGGCCGCCGGGGGCATCACGAGCACGAGCCCCCCGGCCTCCGCGAAGCGGCGCAGCCGGTCCCAGCCGGTCGTGCCCGAGGCGGCGCCGGGCGCCGCGGTGGCGATGAGGTCGGGACGGGGGACGATGATGGCGTCGAGCCCGACGAGGGCCGCGGGGTCGAGCGCGGTGGGCTCGACCTGCGTGACGGCGATCTCGCCGCCCGCGCCCGGGGCCGCCGCGGGCGCCAGGGCCAGGGCCACCCATTCCGCCGCGCCGAGCTCGTCCACGCGCCCGCGCGGGCCGAAGCGCCGCGGCGCGACGATCCCGACGCGCAGCGCCGGGCGCACCTCGACCGGGCGGCGCCAGCGATTGTCGGCGCGGAGGGCGTCGTCATCGAGCTCGGCGAGGAGGACGGCGGCGCCGGGGGCGAAACTCATGGCCGAGGCGCCTGGGCTTGCGGTGGAAACGGGCACCGGCACCTGCACCGAGACGGCGGCTTCCTCCTGCCCGGGCGCGAACTCCGCGCGGGCGTGGCCGGCCCGCCCCGCGTCGGGGGATCCGCCGGCAATCGGCACGGCCCAGACCCGCACGCTCCCCGCCGCCGGCCTTTCCACGTTGCCGCTGCGCCGCAGCCTCACGCGGACGCGCTCCGCCGCCCCGTGCGGGCTCGCGCCGCCCGCGCCGATCATGACGGGCCTCAGCGGGTCCAGGCCCGTGATCGCCAGGTTGCCGGGGCTGTCGCGGGCCGGGACAGAGGCCAGCACCCGCACCCCGGGCGGGAGCACCGGCAGCGCCGCCGTCACCTCGGCCCCTCCCGAGTAGAAGTCGCTGAGCACCACCACGAAGACGCGTCCCGGGGCCGGGCCGGCGGCGTCGCGCTCCAGCGACGCGCGGATAGCGCTCGCGGCCAGGGCGAGCCCGCCCGGCAGGTCGGCTCGCGAGGCGGAGGGGGCGAGCTCGTTGAGCGCGGCCCGGGCCGCGTCCAGGTCGGCGCTGGCCGGCAGGATCGCCGGCTCGGCCGGCCCGGCGAGCGCGATCACGGCGCACCGGTCGGCCGCGA
Source organism: Phycisphaerales bacterium (assembly GCA_035628055.1). Classification (GTDB taxonomy): domain Bacteria; phylum Planctomycetota; class Phycisphaerae; order Phycisphaerales; family UBA1924; genus DASPKO01. The sequence goes on along the minus strand of DASPKO010000172.1, from coordinate 3,929 downwards.
GCTCGCCGGTGGCGCCCGCCCCCAGGGCGTCGAGCACGCCGAGGGCCGTGCGCCGGTGGCGCTCGAGCGCGGTCCCCGGCGCGCCCGCCGGCTCGACGCCCGCGGCGATCGAGTTGTCCACCAGGAGATAGACGGTCCGCCCCCCGGCCGCGGCACCCGTGCCCGTGAGCGCGGGGCGCGCGATCGCCAAGCCCGCCAGGAGCACCACCAGGCAGCGGACCGCCAGCAGCAGCCAACGCTCGACGAGCAGACGCCGGCGCTGCGCCTTATACGCCTCGATGACAAAGCGCATGGCGGCCCAGCGCACGGGCGTGCGCCGGCGGCGCATCAGCAGGTGGATGATGATCGGGATCGCCACCGCCGCGACGCCCGCCACCGCCAGCCCGGCGTGCAGGAATGTCATGAGCCGCCTCCGGCGTCCGGAGTGGATGGGGGCCCGGCCCAGGTGCCGGGGGGACCGGGGCGCGCGGACACAACGCCGGCCCGGTCTTGCCGGAAGCCCGCCCGCTCGACCTGGTGAGCCCGCGCCTGTGTCACGCTCTCCTCTTGCCTATCCCAGCTTCCCCCGCTTGATCCCCGCGTTCCGCCGGGCCATGAACGCGGCCATCGGGGGGCCCAGCCAGTCATGCGTGCTCACGAGCTGGTAGGCAAAGCCCAGGCCCCGGGTCACGCGCTGGACCTGGGCGAGGTGGCGCCCGACGGCCTGGAGGTACGCGGCGCGGATGGCCCGCGGGTCCACGCGCAGCCGCGGCTCGCCCTCGAGGCCCTCCAGCGGGGCCGTGTCCGTGAGGTCGAAGTTCAGCTCGGCCCGGTCCATCACCTGGAAGGCGATCAGGTCGTGGCGGCGATGGCGGATGCGCGCCAGCGCCGAGCGGTACTCCTCCGGGTCGAGAAAGAGGTCGCTCACCAGGGCGATCAGGCAGCGGTTGTTCAGCTTGGCCAGCACCTGCTCGACGACGCGCCCGAGGTTCGTGCCCCGCTCCACGGGCTGCACCGAGAGCGCTCCCACGATCGCCCGCCACTGGCCCTGGGCGCCCGACCGCTTCACCGCCGCCCGCACCTCGTCGGCGAAGACCGCCACGCCCACGCGATCGCCCTGCCGCAGGGCCATGTACGAGAGCGCGGCCGCGACGGCGGTGGCGTGATCGAACTTGGTCCAGTTGCTCCGCCCGTCGGGGCTGAGCGCGCGCCCCACGCCCGAGGCGTCCTCGAAGGAGCGCGAGCCGTAGTTCATCGACCCCGACGAGTCCACCAGCACCATCAGGTCGAGATTGGTCTCCTGCTGATACTGCTTGAGGTGGAGCTTGTCGGAGCGGCCGAAGACCTTCCAGTCCAGGTGCCGGATGTCGTCGCCGGCCACGTAGGGGCGGTGCTGGGCGAACTCGACCGAGAAGCCGTGGTAGGGCGAGCGGTGCTGCCCGCTGGTGACCCCCTCCACGATCATCTTGGCGCGCAGCTCCAGGGTGCCGAGGCGCGCCAGCGTCTGGGGGTGGAGGTAGAGCTGGGCGTCGGCGTGGGGTGCGGACCCGGCGCGGAGCGTGCCGCCCGCCGGCGTGGCGGGGCTGGCGGCAGGACTCTCCCCTCGTGAATGCGGCATCTGCTGCTGATCGTACTCGGAGCGGGCGGGCGGGTTTCCCGAACCGGGCCCTTCTCCGCACTGGAGTGCGGGGCCACCCGAGGGCCACGGACGGCCGCGACCGGCCTCCTTGGTACCGCGGCCGCGGATCGCGGGACGCCTGTCCTGGTTCCCTCCCACCCGCGGTGGCCCATGTCTGGGGTGGGTTGCCGATGGTGCGCGGACGGGTAGGGCGGAGAGTTTGAAGCGGCCGGGCGCTCGGCGTGAGGCCCCGGTCGTCACCGCGCTCACTCCGCGGAGGAGCCCCGCCATGCAACCCGAATCGGGCGTCTCGACGTCGATCTGGATGGCGACCGCCAGTGTCCCGGACTTTCCCCCGCTCGCGGAGGACACCTCGGCCGACGTGTGCGTGGTGGGTGCGGGCCTGGCCGGGCTGACTACGTCCCTCCTGCTCCTCCGCCAGGGCCGTTCCGTGGTCGTCCTCGACGATGGCCCGGTCGCGGGTGGCGAAACCTCGCGCACCACGGCCCATCTGGCCTCGGCGCTCGACGACCGCTTCACGCACCTCGAGAAGCTCTACGGCGAGGAAGGAGCCCGCCTGGCCGGGCAGAGCCATGCCGCGGCCATCGACGCTATCGAGCGGATCGCCCAGGAGCTGGAGATCGACTGCGACTTCCGCCGGCTCGACGGTTTCCTCTTCTGCGGGCCCGGGCAGGACCGCGATCAGCTCATGGCGGAGCTCGACGCCGCCCAGCGGGCGGGCATGATCTGCGACCTCGTGGACCGCGCGCCCATCGGCGACTATGACACGGGCCCGGCGATCCGCTTCGCGCTCCAGGGGACCTTCCACCCCCTGAAGTACATCGCGGGCCTGGCCCGGGAGATCGTCCGCCTGGGCGGGCACATCTACTGCCGGACCCACGCCAGCGACTTCCGCGACGGGACGCCCGCCCGGGTCCGCACCGCGACCGGGCACACCATCACCTCACGCTGGATCGTCGTCGCGACCAACACGCCCGTGAACGACCGCGTCACCCTGCACACCAAGCAGGCGGCCTACCGGACCTACGTGGTGGCGGGGCGGGTGCCGCGCGGCACCGTGCGCGACGCGCTGTACTGGGACATGCTCGACCCGTACCACTATGTGCGCCTCCAGCCCCTGGCCAGCCCGCCCGGGCTCGGCGAGGGCGGGCACCCGCACGAGCACGACCTGCTCATCGTCGGCGGCGAGGATCACAAGACCGGTCAGGCCGACGACTTCGAGGAGCGCTTCGCACGCCTGGCGCACTGGACCGCCGAGCGGTTCCCGACGTTCGAGGGGGTCGACTACCGGTGGTCCGGGCAGGTGATCGAGCCGGTCGACTCGCTCGCCTTCATCGGGCTCAACCCGGGTGGCCAGAGCATCTACGTCGCCACGGGCGACTCGGGCCACGGCATGACGCACGCCACGCTGGCCGGGATGATCATCAGCGACCAGATCGCGGGGCGCCAGAGCCCGTGGGGCGAGCTTTACGACCCGGGCCGGCGGACGCTGCGAACCGCCGGCGAGTGGGTGCGCGAGAACGTCAACGCCCTGAGCTATTACTCCAAGTGGCTCGCGGGGAGCGAGGTGGACTCGCCCGAGGAGATCCCGCCGGGCGAGGGGGCGGTGGTGCGCCAGGGCCTGACGAAGGTCGCCTGCTACAAGGCGCCCGACGGGTCCTTGCACACCTGCTCGGCGATGTGCACCCACCTGGGCGGCCAGGTCCTCTGGAACCGGGCGGAAAAATCCTGGGACTGCCCCGTGCACGGCTCGCGCTTCGACCCGACCGGGCGGGTGGTCAATGGCCCCGCGATCACGGACCTCGGGCGCGCCCCCGACCCCGAGACGGCGCCCGGAAGCGCCGAGGCGGGCGGCTCCAGCGCGGCCCGTGCCGAGCAGACCGGGGCGGGGCGCCGCGCGGCGCCGCGGGGCCAGGACGGCGACGAAGAAGAGTCAGCGGCGGACCGCGCCTCGGAGCGTGAGCCGTCCCGCGATCCCGATCATTCCACGGAGCGCGGCGCGGGGCGGTGAGTCGGAGGCTCGCCGGCGCCCAACGGACCTCTGAGACTCGGAACGTGACGGCGGCCCGGGTCACCGTGCGCCGCCGGACCGGAGTTGGCCGCGGCCTGGTCACGTCGCGCTCGGTCCAGTGCTCGTGGCGCCCCGTGCCCCCTGCGCTCCGCCGCACTGGACACCCCCGCGGCCCGCGTTTACGATTGGTCTCTCGGCGACGGGCGGCCTGCCCTACCCGCCGGCGGCGCACCGTGGCGGCTGCGGTTCGTTGGCGTCGCCCTCCTAGCTCAACTGGCAGAGCAGCTGACTCTTAATCAG
>DASPKO010000171.1:0-5492 GCA_035628055.1 Phycisphaerales bacterium | reverse complement strand
GTCGCGGAGCGAGCCCGGGTCGGGCTGGCGCATCAGGAACTCGGCGCGGCGCACGAAGACCATCGGGTCGCGGGGCGCCAGCTTGGCGGCGTCGTCGTAGAGACGGCGCGCCCGCTCCGGGTCGCCGCGCCCCGCCGCCGCGTCGCCCCGCAGCATCGCGAGCTGATGATCGCCCTCCGCCGCGGGGCCGAGCTGCGCCACGGTGCGCTCGGCCTCCTCGAACCTGCCCAGCAGGAGCTGGGTCTGCACGACCGCCTTGAGCAGCCGGTTGTCGGGGTCCTTCTCGACCCCCTCCAGGGCCCGCGTGAAGGCCGTCAGCGCCTCGGGGTATCGCCGGGCCCGGAAGGCCAGGGCCCCCATCTCCTGGTCAACCGGCCGCGTCGCGGGGTCCTGCAGCTCGCGCGCCGGCTCCATGGCCGCCAGAGCCTCCTCGGGGCGCCCCGCCTGCTCGAGCACCCGCGCCAGGACGAAGTACGGCGTGATCGTCCGCCGCTCGGCGGGCAGCGAGGCGATGTGCTCCTGCATGACCCGCTTGGCCCCCTCCACGTCACCCCCGGCCGCGGCGAGCGTGGCCCTGAGCTCGGCCATCACGGCCGCGTCGGCCTTTCCCTCGAGCTCGGCGACGAGACGAGTCGCCAGCTCGCGTTCCCCTTGGCGGATCGCCAGCGCCGCGAGGCTGACCCGGTTGGGCACGTCGTCCGGGTTGCTCTGGGCCATGCGCCGGCGGACCGACAGGGCCAGCGCCTTGTCCCCGCCCGGGGCCTGCTCCTCGAGCGTGAGGCGGAGTCGCTGGACTTCCGGATCGCCCCCGAGGGTCCGCTGCGCCTCCCGGGCCGCCTGGAGCGCCTCGTCGAGTCGTCCCAGCGCGGCCAGCGAGCCGACGAGCCCGCGGACCGAGGTCGGGTCGCTGGGTCGGGCGCGGACCGCCTCGCGGAAGGAACGCGCCGCCAGTTCGTGGTCGCCGGTGCGCGAGGCCACGTCGCCCATGAAGCGGTGCAGGGCCGGATTCATCGGGTCCTGCTCGATCGCCTGGCGCAGCATCGCCAGCGCGTCGGCGTAGCGCTGCTCGAAGGCGGCCAGGCGGGCTCGGTACGTCACCCCCCCGACCTTGTCCAGGTTCTTGCTCTCCCCGAGCTGGGCCAGGCGGGCCACTTCCGCCTTGTCGTTGGCCCCGACGGCGTGGTGCAGGAGGGCGTCGACCACCGCGGGATGTTCCGGCCCGAGCTTCTCGGCGGCCCTGAGCTCGCGGAGCGCCTCGTCCGGGCGCTGCGCCCGACCGTAGATGTCGTAGCGCTGCAGATGCTTGATCAGCTCGGGCTCGCCGCTCTGCTCCACGGCCGCCAGGGCGGCCTGCGTCGGGTCGTCGCCCTGGACCGCCGCCAGCATCTGCTTCAGGCCGGCGTGGTCGGGATGCCGGGCCAGCGCCTGCTCGAGCGTCGCCCGTGCCGCGGGGCGGTCCTTGGAACCCACCTGCAGCCTGGCCAGCAGGATGGCCAAGCGCGCGTCGTCGGGGTGGGCGTCGCGCGCCGCCGTGGCCTTGGCGAGGGCGCCGGCGGTGTCGGGCGGGTCGCGGGTCAGGAGCTGGTTCACCTCGCTCTGGGCGCGCACGAAGACGTCGGAGCTCTGGGCCCCCTTGGAGAGCTCGTCGAGCAGCGCCAGCTTCTGGGCCGCCTCGGTGTTGCCCGGGTCCAGCTCCACGACCCGGGCGTAGCTCGCCCGGGCCGCCTCCGCGTCGTTCATGCTCAGCTCGGTTCCCGCCACGGCCAGGTGGGCGCGCACGTCCGAGGGGCTGCGCTTGGCCGCCTCGCGGAACTGCTCGCGGGCCGCCCCGGTGTTCCCCTGGCGGAGCTGCACCTCGCCCAGCAGCAGCAGCGAGGAGGCGTCACCACCGGCCGTGTCCTTGTGGTACTTCGAGAGCAGACGCGTCGCCTCGGCGTACTCGCCCTCGAGGTAGGCCAGCTTGGCGTCGATCAGGGTCACGACCGGCGCCGAGTCCTTGACCCGCCCGACCAGGTCGGCGCGCACGGCGCGGGCCCGCGTGAGCAGCTCGGCCCGCCCGGCCGGCTCGAGGTCCGGGCGCCAGCCCGCCAGGACGGCGTCGAAGTGCCGCAGCGCCGCCAGCTCGCGCAGCCCGAACAGGTTGAGCCCTTCGAGGCTCAGCGGCAGGTCCGGACGGGCGGCCAGGGCCTTGAAGGCCGCCGCCGCCTCGTCGCTCCGTCCCATGGAGTGGAGCTGGCTGGCGCGGGCAAACTCGATCTGGGCGTCGCCCGGTCGCTTGGCCAGCGCCGCCTCGTAAACCTCCAGCGCCCGCTCGGCACCCCCCTCGGGGAGCATCCGGGCCAGGCCGGCCGCGGCGGCCACCACGCCGGGCTTGAGCTTCTCGGGCGGGGCGGCGGCGACCGCCTCGATCACGCGGGCCGAGACCTCGGGCGGGAGCGCCGTCACGGCGCCCCGCGCCGCCGTGCCACGGGCCGACTCCATCTCGAGGGCGGCCAGCTCGGCGAGCGCCAGCGGGGAGTGAGGATGGGACGCCGCAAAGTCCGTCAAGAGCTTCCGGGCCGCGGCGAGCTCGCGCTGGGCGGCCTCGTCCTGCCGGTCCTGGCGGTGCTGGGCCGCGAGCCGGCGGTGCAGGCTGGCGAGCGTCACCAGCGCCTCCTCGTCGCCGGGGTCCGCGGCCAGCGCGGCCGCCAGATCGGCCTCCACCTGCTCGCGCTCCTGCGCGCTCGGGGCGACGCCGGGGGTGATCATGGCGACCTTGCCCATCCCGCGAAAGCGCCGGATCGTGGGCACGGCCGGCGCCTCGGCGGGCAGCTCCTTGATCAGGTCGTCGGTGAGCGAGACGAACCCCTCCAGGTTCTTCAGGTCTCCGGCCCGGAGCGTCTGGAGCGTCTCTTCGAGAAACCGCCGATAGGACGCCCCGTCGCCCTTGGCCTTGGCCAGGGCCAGCAGGGCCGGTCGGTACTCGCGCGCGTACCGCTCGGTGTAGGCGTCGCGCGAGTCGGGCGTGGTCTTCTCCATGGCCCCGACCCAGCGCTCGAGCCACTCGGGGTTGGTTTGGTCCTTGTTGACCGCCTTGGAGTAGTACTGGACCGCCTTCTCGTAGTCGTTCTGCTGGGCCTGCTGGTCGCCGAGGGCGACGAGCTTCTGCGGGCTCTTGCGCGCCTGCTTCAGGCCCACCGCGGCCACCCCCACGAAGACGGCGCAGACGATCACCGCCAGCACCACCAGGAACGTCGTATTGCCGCGCGCGTGTCTCGTGCTCATGTGCGTGTGATCTCTCTCTATTGAAGAATGCCGCCGCCTCAGGGGGCGCCGGCCTGGCCCTGGCCCGTCTCGGGCACCGGATACGTCCCCCGCCTCACCTCCGCCCAGTCCGGCACGCACCGGGCGAGCTCGGGCAGGAGCTCGTCGAGCAGGAGCCCGGCCGCCCGGGCCAGCTCCTCGTGCGACCGCGCCTGCCGGGAGTGGAACTGAACCTTCAGGAAGTACGCGTAGTCGGCCCGCAGGTCGAACGCGAGCGAGCGCACCTGCTCCGCGGTGGCGCACGTCAGCCCGTTGGCGATGAAGAAGTACCCCGCGTAGGACGCGGCCCCCGTCTCGCTGTTGACGAAGTGGGTCACCTGCATCTGGATCGCCCCGGGATCGAAGGTGATCCGCTGCTGCGACCCCGGCGCGTCGCTGGTCAGCCGGTCCAGGCTCGTCACGTACTCGGGTCCCGCGGGTCCAACACCCGCGGCGCGCCACCGGGACGTCTCCAGGGGGATCGGCACGCGCCGGGACCCCTCGGGGCCGATCGCCCACCCGTGCCCGACCATGCACCGCTCCGGCACGTGCGGGACCGCCTCGATCATGCCGGTCTCGTAGGCCAGGTGCACCTGCACCTCGAGCGCCGGGCCGAACCCGGGCATGGGCCGCTTCGCCCGGTACACCCGGGTCAGGAAGTTGTCGGTGCCCAGCTCATGCATCTCCTCGGCGCTCATGCGTCCGTCGTCGCCCAGCCGTTCCCAGGAAGGCAGCACGGCCGGCACGGCGTGGACCTGGCGTCCGCCCGGGGCCTCGATGGGCTTCTTCCTCAGGCGGATGCCCATCTGGGCCCGCGCCGCCCCGAAGGCGCCCGCCGAGCCGATCAGGGCCGCCAGGGCCACCAGGACCGCGGGGCGGGGCCGCCACGAGAGGGCCGGGGCCGGGAGGGCCGCGCACGGAGAGGCCGGGGAGGCGGCGGGCTCGCGCGGGGCCGTGCCGCGCTTGAGCACCCACACGCAGGCCATGAACAGGAAGAAGCCGGGGATGAGCGTGAGCGTGCCGATGAGCGTGTGCGCCTCGCCGCCGGCCAGGTCGGGGTCGGCGAGGGAGACCAGCCCGAGGGCGACCACGCGCAGGGTGTTCATGAGCAGGGCCACGGGCACCGCGAGCATCAGCACCGCGACGCGCTGCCACCACACGCGCGTCGAGAGGAGCGCCACCGCGGCGCCCAGCGCCACGAAGGCGATGAGCGTCCGCATCCCGGCGCAGGCCTCGGCCACCTGGAGGGGGATGGTCGCGCCCCCGCCGCCGGGGATGATGTCGAGACGGTTGCCCGCCAGCAGGGTGTTGACCCCGATGAGGTTGAGGAGGATGTAGGCCCCCTTGCTGGCGATGAGCTGCATCGGCGCGGTGATGCGCGTCATCACCATGTCCGAGATGGTGATGCCCAGGAGCAGGAAGGCCACCGGGAGCGTCAGCCAGGGCAGGTAGGCCGGCCCGAGCAGGAAGAGCACGAGCCCGAAGACCGTGAGCACGAGCGACCAGCCCTGGGCCATGTGGTTGTAGAAACCAACACAGAAGAAGACATAGCAGGCGATGCCCGTCGCCAGCACCACCGCCCCGGGCCAGAACGTCGCCGGCCGCAAGGCCAGCAGCTCGCGCCGGCGCTGCCAGACCAGGTACCCGCTGATCAGGGGGACGACATAGGCGTGGCCCCAGTCGGCGCTGCGCTCCACGCAGAAGAAGTTCTGGCGGACCAGCCACGGCCAGTACAGCACGATCACCGATGCCGCGAGCAGGGCGATGGTCACCCAGGCGCCGACGCCCAGCGCGCCCAGGCCGTAGCGCGCGCACGTGCCCGTGCCGGCACGGGCCGTCTCAGGCGGGAGGACCTCTCCCGGTCGCGTTGAGCTCGCCGGCGCCGTGGTCACGGGGCGCTGTGTCCCTCTGGCCGATCTCCGGCCCTGCTACGCCAGGGCGAGGACCGGGTTCACGCCGGGCACGCCCGACCGGCGACCGATCCGGCCGGCGAGCGCGCACGGGCACACGCACTGTTTCGACGTGCGCACCGGGACGGGTTGAGCCGCGTCGGGCTTCTAGAAGCCCTGGGCGTTGACCGGCGGGGCGCCAAAGACGTCGTTTCCGAAGTTCCTATCCAAAAGGAACCCGAAACCATAGGAGGCCCGCAGCCCGCCACGGATGACCGCCAGGGGGTACGCCCAGAAGTTCGTCCCGATGTTGATGAGGTC
>DASPKO010000170.1:0-6517 GCA_035628055.1 Phycisphaerales bacterium | reverse complement strand
ACGGGAACGTCACCCGCCTTCCCGACGGCGGACCGGGCGGCACGGCGATGTTCGACCCCGGCTTCGTGAGCCTGCCCGACCTGGGCAACTTCATGATGGCCATCTCGGTCTTCAACAACAACGGCAACACCGCCGATGGCGCCGGCACGTTCCAGATCACCGACGCCCAGGGCGACACGATCTCCGGCCTGATCGACGGCACGTGGATCCGCGGCAACCTCTCCACGTTCTTCAACGGCAACCTCAGCAACATCGTCCTGGCCAACACCTCCGGCGACGGGACCTTCAACGGGTCCAGCGGCGGCTCGTTCTCGATGAACTTCGGGGCCGTCCAGGTCTTCGAGGGCTCGATCGTGAACCTGTTCACGCGGCCTGCGGGTGTGGGATTCTTCCAGGAGAACTTCACCACCATCGCTGACCTGGTCTCGGGCGAGATCGTCCCGGCCCCCGGCACGCTCGCCCTCCTGGGTCTGAGCGGCCTCGTGATGGCGCGCCGCCGCCGCTGAGCCCCGACGACAGCCCTCCCCCTGAAGACTTTCCACGGGACCCCGGCCCTGCCGGGGTCTCGTCATTTTTGGACTCGTCCACACCGGGGGGCGTGCCGGTTCTGCGGGGTGGCGCGGAGCAAATCCAGACCGGACACCCGGTCAGCCCTTGTCATCCGGCTCTACGGTGGCATGATTAGGCCTCTCTCACCCGAGCCGGGCACCCGGCCGGGCTATTGGCCGGTTCTCTCGCCCGTCCGAACTCAAAACCCGTTCTGTGCCCGGCCCGTCACGGTCCGGGAAGGAGTGCTCTCCATGCCGATGCCTATCTCTCGGGCTCTGCTCGTCTGTGGGGCCGTCGCCGGCGCCGCCTCCGCGGCCCGCGCGGACGTCCTGGTCACCTTCGGGTACACCGACCTGGCCGGCTCGTTCAACTCCGGCACGTCCGTCTTCAGCGCGACCGCCATCGATATGGCCGGGGTCCTGCGCTCCGACGGCAACGTCAGCCGCCTGCCCGACGGGGCCCCGGGCGGCACCGCCCTGTTCGATCCCGGCTTCGTCTCGCTCCCCGGTCCGGCCGACTTCATGCTCTCGGTCAACGTGACCGGCATCGGGCCCAACACCGCCACGGGCACCGGCGCCTTCATGATCCTGGACGCCAACGGCGACATGATCATGGGCGACATCTCCGGGACGTTCGTGCGCGGCAACAACGGGGCGACCTTCTTCAACGCCGACCTGTCCAACGTCATGATCATGGGCATGTCCGGCGACGGGCTCTTCAATGGGACCGACGGCGGCGCCTTCTCGCTGAACTTCGGCGCCATCTCGATGTTCGAGGGCTCGCTCGTCCAGCTCATGACCCGGCCCGCGGGCGTCGGGTTCTTCACGCAGAGCTTCTCCAACATCTCGACCGAGGTGTCGGGCCAGCTCATCCCCGCCCCGGGGGCCGCGGCCGTGCTCCTCGGCTCGGGTGTTCTGGCAAGCCGGCGCCGGCGTCGCTGACGCCCCCTGAACGCGCTGCGTCCGTCTGAAGCCGGGACCGACCGGACCCGCTCCCGCGCTCGGCATCTCTGCGGCGCGGGGCTACCTGCCCCGGAGCACGGGCAGGCGGATCGCGGGCGCGGACTCGACGGGATTCGGGTCCGGGCCGTCGGCCCCGTCGGGCACGAACGCCCGGAGCATGGCCCGCCATTCTCCGTACCGGTAGGGGACCGCGGCCCGGTCGTGCAGGTGTCGGATTCTGATCAGGAGGCGTTCGTACGCCTCCCGCTGCCAGGCGACGGACGACTCGTCGCAGTAGAAGATGCGGCAGCCGAGCGGTCGCAGCGGGTGCACCCCGCACGCCGTGCCGTCCTGGAAGGGGCAGGTTCCCATCTCGGCCGCGCGGCCCAGAGTCGCGACGGTGAGCCGGGGGGTCGCCCCCACCTCCGCCAGGCGCTCGACCAGGTACGCGGTCTCGAGCCCGGTCACATAGAGCCGGTGGCCATACCGCTCGAAGGAGCAGCAGCGCCCGCTGCCGCGGCAGACCGGACGCTCGCGGGCGACGTCCGCCGCAAGGTCCGAGTAGATGGCCTCGAGCTCACGCAGCACCGCCGGTGTGCGCACCGCGGCGTGCCACGCCTCGGCGAGGGGCCGGCCTTCGGGCTCGGAGTGGTCGGCCATGCGTCGTTGCGTCCGCCGCCGTCCGGTCCGTGCCCGACGACGAGTTGGGCCGTGCGGCGCCAAGTCAAGAGAACTGGGACTTCGTGGTCGGTCCAAATCCCTATTTTTGCGCTTGTCACCTGGAACCGTCCATGGTAGGTTTACCGAACCTTTCAGTTATAGGGCGACAACCGGGGCCGGCAATGCCGGCTAGTGGGGGTTGGAAGGCCAGGAAGACCCGCCAGGGAAGGGGACGCCCGCTTCGTATCGAGCTCGTCTCGGGGTTGTTCCGAACTCACTCCAGAGCCCAAAGGGTGTGCTCGAAGGAGTCCGTGATGTCGCAACGTACCCGCGCGCTCGCCTGGCTGGGGATTCTCAACCTGGCGGCCGCATGCTGGGGTCAGATCGCTTCGCCAGGCTTGGATTCCAGGACCCAGCCGCCGTCCCGGCAGGTGCGCCAGCTTCCCGACGGCAGGAAGATCATAACGCTCCAGCCCCCGGCCTCGTTGCCGGCGGTCCCGGCGCCGAGCCCGGCCCGGATCGAGGTCCCTTCGGACTCCTCGCTCGGGGTGCCCGGGGCCCGCGTGCCGGTTCCGACGGCCCCCGCCGCCACCCGACCCACGGGCGAGCCGGGCTCGCCGTTGCTGACGCCCGCGCCGGCCACCAATCCCGCTCCCGCGACGGGCGTTCGCGCGGGCATCCCCCTCCGTCAGACGCTTCGCCAGCCGCGCGGTCCCGAGCCCGCCTTCACGACTCCCGGCGGTGCGCCCATCGGCACGCCTCCCGTGGCGATCGCGCCGTCCCTGGCGCCCTCGCCCGTGCTGATGGCCTCGGCCTCGCCCCCCCCGGGTGGCGAGACCCCCTCACCGGGAATCTCCCCGGGGGGCGGATCGACGACCGGGACGGCCCGTCCGCGCGGCACCCTGCCCACGGCCCCGAGCAACCCGCAGGACCTCGGGACCGGCTGGGAGGCTCCCGTGCCGGGCGCCCCGGCGGCACCGAGCAACGTCGTGGCCGCCGACTCCGGGGGTGGGCGGGCACTCGTCGGTTGGACCGATCGCTCGACCGACGAGGCCAGCTTTGAGGTCGAGCGCCAGCCGGCCTTCTCGGGCGGGAGCCCCAGCGTGGGCGCCGGCATCACGGCGTACGTGGACCACTGCGGTCCGGGGACCTTTCTCTACCGCGTCCGCGCCGTGAACGCCACGGGTGTCTCGAACTGGAGCGGCTGGGCCACGGCGCTCGTGACCGCGGTGCTGCCCGAGGGCCCCTCGGACCTGCGGGTCGTGGACAATCTCGACGAGCTCAACGTCCGCCTCCAGTGGCTCGACAACTCGGCCAACGAGGGCGTGTTCGTCATCGAGCGCCAGACCTGGGTGAGCGGCGCCTGGTCGGACTCCACGGTCCTGACCGCCCCCGCCAACGCGACAATGGTGCTGGACGGCGCCGGCTCGGGCACGCACCGCTACCGCGTGGCGGCCCGCAACCAGGCGGGCGACTCGGCGCCCACCCCGTGGGTCGGAGTCACCGTGCTGGGGAACTGGACGACCTTCACGCCGAGCCCCGACACGCGCCAGGTCTACGTCAGCAGCAGCCAGGGCCACGACAGCAATCCCGGCAGCGAGGAGGCCCCAAAGCGGACCCTCGCCGCCGGATACGCCCAGCTCCGTGACGGCAAGCCCGACTGGCTCCTGCTCCGGGCCGGCGACACCTGGGACGAGGTCTTCCCCGCCTGGAACAAGAGCGGGCGCTCGGCGACCGAGCCCATGGTCGTCAAGGCCTACGGCGCGGGCGTGCGGCCGCGCGTGCGCACCGGCAACGCCACCGGCCTGCGCCCCGCCTACGGCGTGCACAACCACCTGGCCTTCACCGACTTCCACCTCGTGGCCCACACCTGGTCGGGCACGCCCAACGCCACCCTCCCGCCCCCGGCGGGCATCGACTGGATCAGCGGGGGCGAGGACCTGCTCTTCGAGAACTTGCTCATCGAGAAGTACGCGAACAACCTCATGCTGCAGGGGCTCGAGGACAACCAGCTCAGCAACGTGCGCCTGCGCCGCTGCGTCCTGGCCGATCCGCTGCTCAAGACCGTCGGCAACACCAACTTCTACTGCCAGTACGTCACGGGCCTGACGCTCGAGGAGAACTACTTCCTCAACGCCAAGGCCAACGACTCGCTCACCAACCCCGCCGGGGGGACCAAGCTCTCCCATAACGTCTACATCAGCGAGTTCTGCGGCGAGGGCTCCAGCACGCTCATCGGCAACGTCGCCTACAACGCCCGCTCGAACTTCACCGTCCGCACGGGCGGTGTCGTCCGCAACAATCTCTCCATCCGCGGCGGGCAGGGCATCATCATGGGGTACACCACGTACCAGACGCTCCTGCACGCCACCTGCGCCGGCAACGTCGTCACCGAGTCGCGGGACCACTGGAACGGCCAGGGCCTGGGCATCGGCCTGGTCTTCGACGGCGTCGGGCTCGGCTCGGATTGCTCCAACAACCTGGTCTGTCACGGCAGCGACGGCACCTACCACAACGCGATGTGGATCAACCAGGGCACCTACGCCGCCAACGGCGGCGTGCACGACCTCTCGGTCCACCAGAACGTCTTCCACGACTGGTCCAGCGGGCCCAACGAGCAGGCGCTCATCTTCGTCGGCGGGACCCCGCCCGGCCCCATCTGGCTCGGGTTCAACGATCTCCAGCAGACCAACGGGAAGGCCCTGGTCTTCCACGCCGGCGCCAACGGCCAGCCCGGCAATCCCGAGACGGCCCACGTCACCTATTACTTCAACCGGTACTTCACCACCGCGGCCAACGGCTTCCTGATCCAGAACCCGGCGCCCACCGCCCTGGGCTTTCCCGGGTGGCACGACACGTACGAGCCGACCAGCGAGCACGTGCAGGCCGCCTACCCGGATTCCGCCCGCACCATCCAGTCCTACAACGACACGCTGGGCGGCATCCCCGATACCGAGCACTGGATCGCCGAGGCGCGGCAGCAGTCGCGCTGGTACTGGAGGCCGCAGTTCACCGCCCGGGCGGCCAACTCCTACATGCGCCAGGGCTTCGGCATGCCCGACGAGTAGCCGGGGGTCGATCGGGCGGACGCTCCGGCGCCGCTCCCGCGGCGGCCATGGCCCCTGCCGCCAACGATCACCGCGTGACAGCCGCCGCGGATCATCTTTCGGACGTCTCGCCGCCCGCGCGTGCCGACCGCCCGGCGCTGCGCCTGCTGATCGTCTGCCAGAACGCCTCGATGCGCATGGGAGGCGAGGCGAGTCTCCCGCTCTATTACTTCCGGATCCTGCGCCGGCGCGGGCACGACGTACGGATGGTCACGCACGCCCGGGTGCGCGACGAGCTGCGCCAGACGCTCCCCGCCTCGGAGTTCGCGCGCGTCGGATTCGTCGAGGACACGCGCCCCCTGGTCCTGCTCTGGAAGGCCGGGGAGCGGCTGCTCCCCAACCGCGTGCGCGACCTCGCCTACTTCCAACTGCTCCATCTCATGGTGATGCGCCGCGTCCGGCGCCGGGCCCGCGCCCTGGTCGGGGCGCACGGGGTCCAGGCCGTCTTCGAGCCGATGCCCATCACGCCGCGGGGGCTGAGCGTGATGCACCGCATGGGGGCGGCGGTGGTGATCGGGCCGATGTGCGGGGGCCTGGAGTTTCCGCCCGCGTTCCGGCGCCTGGACTCCGCGGTCAGCCGCGTGGCGATCGACGTCAGCCGGCGCGCCAGCGACCTGGCGCACCGCCTCGTGCCCGGGAAGCGCCGGGCCCAGGCCCTGCTGGTCGCCGACCGGCGCACCGCCGCGGCGCTCCCGCGCGGGTGCCGGGGCCGCGTCTACCAGGTGGTCGAGAGCGGGGTGGACCTGGCCATCTGGAAGCCGCGGGCGCGGCCCGCGCCCGGACCCGGCGCCGCGGTGCGCTACGTCTTTGCGGGCCGGTTTGTCGATGTGAAGGGGATCTCGTACCTGGTGCGGGCGGTGGCGCGCGTTCCCAAGGAGACTCCCGTGATCCTCGAACTGGTCGGTGACGGGCCCTTGCGGAGCGAGCTGGAAGGCGTGGCCCGGGCCGCGGGCGTGGAGGAGCGCGTGCGCTTCCGCGGGTGGCTCTCCCGTCCCGAGGCGGCCGAGCTCATCGGAGCCTGCGACGTGTTCGTGCTCCCCTCGCTCCGGGAGTGCGGCGGGACCGCGATCCTCGAAGCGATGGCGATGGGCCTGCCTGTGATCGTCACCAACTGGGCCGGGCCGCGCAACTACGTCACGCCGGCGTGCGGGATCCTGGTCGACCCGGACTCGCCGGAGGGGTTCGTCCGCGGGCTGTCCGACGCGATCGCCCGCCTGGCCCGGGACCCGGGGCTGCGTGCCCGCATGGGGGAGGCGGGGC
>DASPKO010000169.1:0-2915 GCA_035628055.1 Phycisphaerales bacterium | reverse complement strand
CGCCGGCGGGGCCCGCCCGGTCTCCCTGGCGGGCGTGATGGGAGGGGCCCTGACCGAGGTCTCCGGGTCAACCACCGACGTGCTGCTCGAGGGGGCGACGTGGGACCCGGCGCGGGTGCGTCTGGCGGCGCGCCGGCACGGGCTGCGCACGGACGCCTCGCACCGCTTCGAGCGGACGGTCGACGCGCGCACGGTGGCGGCCGCGACCCGGCGGGCCGCGGCGCTGGTCCTCGAAGTCGCTGGGGGGCAGATGCACTCTGGCGAGCTGGCGGCGGGGGCCGATCTCTCGCCCGCGCCGAGCATCCGCCTGCGCCTGGACCGCGCCGACGCGCTCCTCGGGACGTGCGTCTCCTCGAGCGCCGCCCGGCGCCTGCTCGGAGCGCTCGGCGTGGAGGTCGCGGAGGAGGGGGGGCGGGTCCTGGTCTGCCGTCCGCCGGCGTGGCGCCCGGACCTGACGCGCGAGGTCGACCTGATCGAGGAGATCGCGCGCCTGCACGGGCTCGACCAGGTGCCGATGCGCGAGCGCATCGAGGTGACCGTCGTGGGCCCGCAGGAGAGCGAGACCGCGGCCCGGGAAGCGGCCCGGGTGCTCACGGCGCAGGGATTCTTCGAGACGGTGACCTTTACGTTCGTCTCACGGCGGGTCGCCGAGGCCTGGGCGCCGCCGGGCGCCGGTGTGTTGCAGGTCTGCGACCAGCGCCGCGCGGCCGAGCCCGCGCTGCGGCCGAGCCTGCTGCCGGGTCTGCTCGCCTGCCGGAAGCGGAACCATGACGCGGGGGCGCGGGTCCGGGGGGGCGTGCGGCTGTTCGAGATGGCCCGCGTCTTCGCGGAGCGCCCGAAGGAACCCACGGAGCGGGCCATGCTGGCCCTCCTGGCGGACGCCGAGGCGGCGCCTGGAGCCAGCGAGGCCGAGCGCCGGCAGACGGCCGTGCGCCTGGTCCGCGGGGCCCTGGAGGAGGTGGCGCGGACGCTCGGGGGGCCCGCGGCGCGGCTCGAGGTTGCGCCCCTCCAGGGCGAGGAGGTGCCCGGGTTCGAGGCCGGGGCCACCGGCCTCGTGCGCCTGGGAGGGCGCCGGATCGGCCACCTGGGCCTCGTGGCCGCGCGGGCGGCCGCGCTGTACGGCCTAGACGAGGGACCGGCGGGGGCGGAGCTCGAGCTGGGCGCCCTGCTGGAACTCTTCCCCCCGAGGCCGAGCCTGGCCCCGATCCCGGAGTTTCCCGCGATCGAGCGCGACCTCTCGCTGGTGGTGGACGAGCGGGTGCGCTGGGAGGAGCTCGAGCGCCTCGTGCTCGGGACGCGGCCCGAGCACCTCGAGGGCGTGGAGTTCGTCGGGGCCTTCCGGGGCAGGCAGATCGGCGCCGGCCGGAAGTCTCTGACCCTGCGGGTGCGCTTCCGCGACCCGGCGCGGACGCTGCGTCACGAGGAGGTCGACCCGCAGATCACGCTGCTGGTCGAACGGGCCCGGGCGGAACTCGGGGCGACGCTGCGGGGCTAGCGGCGCGAGACGGCGCCGCGCTCGCGGGCGGCGCCCGGCCCGGCGGCGGGCTTGGATGGCCCGCCGCTCGTCGCCTCGGCGGGCGGGGACGAGCCCCCGGGCGCCTGCCCGGCGAGGGTCGGGGGCGGGGTCTCGACCTCGAAGATCGAGCGCAGCGAGGTGCCGTTGAGCCGGTTGTAGAGGCGGACCGCCTCGGCGTCGCTGACCATGACGGGCACGCGGGCGCGGACCACGCCCAGGTGCGGGTTGTACCAGAAGGAGGCCTCGTTCCCGACCGCCATGCGCACCGGGGGATGCGTGAGCATCGCCTGGTCCTCGGTGGCGAGCTCGATCCACGGGCGGTCTCCGGGCAGGAGAGGGTTCCGCGGGGGCTGATCGGCGAACCAGGCGGGGTCGACCGTGGCGGGCCAGCCGGCCTCGTTGAGGACGGTCTCGCGGGTGACGGCCCGGTACTTGATCTCGAGCTCGAGGCGCCGGACATCGCTGGCGGCGCGCTTCACCTCGGACTCGGCGCGGGCGTGGGTGCGCGCCAGCCACGCCCCGCCGGCGGCCAGGGCCAGGAGAAGCAGGACCAGGAGCGCATCGATGAGCCAGCGCATGATGATGACGAAGGATCGGCCGGCCCGTGGGCCGAAGGGAGCCGCCGGGACCGGGGCGCGTGAGCCTGGGGCGGCTGCGCCGTCGGGGGCGGCTGGGCCGGGGCGGTGCGGGGCTGCGAGCGTCCGATAGGATGGCGCCGACCGCCGGCCCGGCCGGGGAAGAGCTGGCGCAGGCGCGCCGAGGGACGCATGGGGACGATCCGATCACGGGTGCTGGAATGCGGGATGCCGCTGATCGTCGAGCCCATGGAGGGCGTCGGGTCGGTTGCGATCACGTGGTCGCTGCCGCTGGGCTCGGCGACGGACCCGGAGGGGGCCCAGGGCCTGAGCACGATGTGGTCCGAGATGGTCTTCCGCGGCGCCGGCCTCATGGACTCCCGCGCCCACGCCGACGCGCTGGACCGGCTGGGCCTGGCCCGATCGAGCGACCTGGGGACGTTCCATCTGCGGCTCTCGTTCACCCTGGTGGGGGCCCGGCTCCCCGAGGCGCTGCCCGTGATCGCCGAGATGGTGCGTCGTCCGCGCTGCGACGCCGCGGCGGTTGACCCCGTGCGCGAGCTGGCGCTGCAAGCGCTCGCGGGGCTGCGTGACGACCCGTACGAGCGCGCCGTGCTCGCGGCGCGCGCCCGGCACGCGGACGTGCCGCTCAACCGCTCGGGTCTCGGGACCGCCGGGGGGCTGGCGGCCGTGACCCGCGACGCCATGCTGGCGGCCTGGGAGGGGCGCGTCCGCCCGGTGGGCTCGGTGCTGCTCTACTGCTACCACTACGACCCGGTCTCCGGGCGCTTCGCGCCGGTGATGGCGGTGCTGCGCGCGGCGGG
>DASPKO010000168.1:0-2655 GCA_035628055.1 Phycisphaerales bacterium | reverse complement strand
GCGATTGTTGGCCGCGGGACCGGGGCGGGGCGCCCGCGCTCGTGGCCACGAGAGGCTGGTCAGAGGGCGGCGGCCAGGGCGCTCTCGGGGGCGGCGTCGTGCTCGAGGGGCGGCTGCTCGGCGCGGCGCGAGACCTCGATGACGATGGTGTCGTCGGCCGGGGGGCCGGTCCGGTGCTCCTGCACGGCCCGGAGGAGCGCGCTGGTCCAGGAGGTGGTGCCGGCGCGGGCGTGCCGGGCGATCAGGCCCTGGAGGCCGGCCACGCCGAGGTGGCGCCCGTGCTGGTCGCGGGATTCGATGGCGCCGTCGGTGTAGGCGATGAGCGTGTCGCCTGGGCCGAAGTGACGGTGCTGGGGCGCGGGGTCGAAGTCGGCCGCGGGGCAGGCCCCGAGCACGAAGGCGGTCGAGGGGAGCTGGTCGATGGTGCCATCGGCCCCGCGGAGGAAGGCCGGGGGGTGCCCGCCGCTGGCGTATTCGAGCTGGTCGAGCCCGGGGTCGACGAGCACGCAGAGCGCGGTGGCGTAGACCGAGTGTCGGGCCAGGGTGAGATTGACGTAGCGATTGAGGGCGGTGAGCACCTCGGCGGGGCGTGCCTGCGGGTTCTCGGCGTAGATGCGCTCGATCTCCCCATAGAGCCGATTGACGGTGAGGGCTGCGGCGATGCCGTGCCCGGTGACGTCGATGAGCAGGAAGCTGAAGGGGCGGGGGGCCTCTGGGGGCGCCGGGGCGAAGCGGGCGTAGACCAGGTCGCCCCCGATCTGGAGCATCGGCTCGCAGCGGAAATCGAAGCGCAGCGGCCCCGTGGTGATGGGCCGGGGGAAGAGCGACTCCTGGATCTGCCGGGCCGTCGCCAGGTCGCGGCTGAGCTGCACGTAGCGCGACTCGACGAAGCGGCGCTTGAAGCGGTCCAGGCGGTGCGTGTACCGGCCCCAGGAGATCAGCACGCCCGGCGTGAAGGCGACCGAGAGCACCAGCAGCACGCGCCCCATGCGCCAGAGCGTCTCCCCGATCGGGGCCGCGCTGAACACCAGCAGCGCCGCGAGGATCAGCCCGACCACCGGCAGCACCGGGCGGAGCGCCAGCTTCGGCGTCCAGGGCATGAGCAGGCAGGCCAGCGTGTGCGCCACCCACACGCTCATCACGATGCCGTCCAGGTTCAGCGCCGCGCCCGAGATCACCAGGTTCGCCAGCAGCGGCCCGACGCTCTGGAGGATGATCACCCAGAAGGTCAGGCGGAGCAGGACGGCCAGCGGGGGGTTGTGCCGGCGCGCGTGCAGGTGGGCCGCCAGGCACAAGAGCGGGGAGATCAGCGTCAGGGCCCGCCCGGCCAGCGCCGGGAGCGTGCTGACGGTGAACAGTTCGATCCCCAGGCGCACCATCACCCACGTGGTGGTGATCCCGCCGACGACCCCGGTGAATACGAGGAATCGCCGCCGCCACAGCCGCGACGTCTCGGCCTCGAGCTCCTGGTGAAACTCGCTGGTGTACGGGGAGGGTGGCGGCATGCGGAGCCGGGGCTGGGAGCATCCAACCCCGGCGGGCCACAGTTTAGTCGGCGGCCGGCACCTTCCGGCGCCCGGATAGCCCGCCCCTACCTCCCCGCGCCCGGGGACCAGAGCACGTCCTGCTTCCCGTCGTCGTTGGCGACCCGCGCCAGCACGAACAGCAGGTCGCTCAGGCGATTGAGGTACCGAACCGCCTCGGGATTCGTGGCGTCCGGCTCGGCCTGCTGGAGCCCCACGGTCCGGCGCTCGGCCCGCCGCACCACGGTGCGGGCCACGTGCAGCGCCGCCGCCAGGTCCGTTCCGCCCGGGAGCACGAAACTGTTCAGCGGGGCCAGGCGGGCGTTGAACCGGTCGATCGCGGCCTCGAGGGCCGCCGTCTGCCCCGGCGTCACGCGCAGCCGGGCCCCGGCCGCCTCGCCCGACGCCATCGGCACGCACAGGTCCGCCCCGACGTCGAACAGGTCGTTCTGGAGCCGCGTGAGCAGCGCCGCGATCTGGGCGCTCACCCCGCCCGGCTCCGACGCCCGGCACGCGGCGATCGCCACCCCGACCGCCGCGTTGGCCTCGTCCACGGTGCCGTAGGCCTCGACGCGCGGATCGGTCTTCGGCACGCGGCCACCGCCCCCGAGCCCGGTCGTGCCGTCATCCCCCGTGCGGGTATAGATGCGGTTGAGCTTGACCATGCGCGCCGGCATGGTACATGGTCCGGACCCGGCGTTCGGCGTGGGCAAGCTGGCGCCTACCCGCGGGACGGGGGACGGCCGGCGTGCTTCTGATAGGCTGGCCGTCACGGTGCGCGGGCTCATCGGTCGGTGGTCACTTCGGAGCACGGAAGCTCCCGGCGGCGGGGGTACGCTGCTGGAGCGCGTGCTGGCCGCGAGGGGGCTTGGCGCGGTGGCGGGGGGCGGCCGAAGCGCCGGAGGCTTTCTCGACCCCCGGCTCACGGACCTGCACGATCCCTCGCTCCTCCCGGGCGTCGAGGCCGCCGCGGAGCGCCTGCTGGCGGCGCTGGCGGGGGGAGAGCGCATCGCGATCTACGGCGACTACGACGTCGACGGCGTCACGGCGACGGCGATCCTGTTCCACACGCTGCGGGCCCTCCGCCCGGGCTGCGACGTCATCGCCTACGTCCCGCATCGCCTGGAGGAGG
>DASPKO010000167.1:0-4240 GCA_035628055.1 Phycisphaerales bacterium | reverse complement strand
CGCAGCTCCGCGGTCATCCGCGTCGTCAGCACCCGGGCCGCCATCTCCAGCGCGCGCGTGTCGGGCAGGTTGGCCGCGTCGGAGGCGAAGAAGCCGGCGAGCACCACGGCCGCGGGGGTCTGCGTCGCGAGGACCGCGCTCCGCTCCAGGGGTCCCGCGGGCCGGGCGACCCGCCGCCTCTCGTCGTGCGTGCCGGGCCCGATCCGCGCGCGGGCCGGCAGCGTCGCCAGATAGCGCCGGGCGAGCTCCTCGGCCCGGCCCCGCTCCACGTCCCCCACGATCGCCACCTCCAGCGGCGCCTCGCGCACCATGCGCGTCAGCCAGGCCTGCGCGGCCTCGAGCGTCACGGCCTCCACCTGCTCCAGGGTCAGCGGGCGCAGGCGGGGATCGCCCGCGGGAAAGATCGTCTCGGGCACCAGCGCCGAGAAGGCCGCCTGCGGGTCCTTGTCGCGCGCCGCGATCTGCTGGCGCTGCCGCTCCTTCCAGTGGTCCAGCGCCGCCGCCTCCAGCTTGGGCTCGGTGAGCAGCAGGTGCGCGAGCTGCAGGCCCGTCTCGAGGTCGTCGGGCGCCCCGCTGGCCGTCAGCGTGACCGCGTCCATGCCGGCGCTGCCCGAGACCGAGACGTTCTTCCCGATCAGCAGGTCGCGCACGTCGTCCGAGGTGAGCCGGGCCGTCGCGGGCCGCTCGAAGGCCACCGCGGCCGCCTCGGAGAGCCCCCGGTGCCCGGCGTCCTCCAGGAGCGCGCCCCAGGCCAGCGTGATGGTCGCGCTGGCCTGGTCTCGCCGCGCCGGCATGAACCGGTGATGCAGCCGCGCACCGCTCGAGAGCCAGGCGGAACCCACCTCCGTCGCGGCGTGCTCGGCCCGCTCGAGGACCTCACCCCCCTCCGGCGGCGTCTCCAGGAGCGCGCCGGGCCGCTCTCCCTCCGCCAGCGCCTCCGCCTCGGCGGCCACCGCCGCCTCGCCAAGCTCCACGAGCTCCGCCTCGGTCGGCAGCCCGGGCGCCGAGGAGGGCAGGGCCGCGATGTAGATCACCCCGGGCCCCGAATACAGCTCGGCGAAGCGCCGCGAGATCTCCTCCGCGGTGATGGTCGGGAGCAGCCGCTCCAGCAGGTCGAGCTCCTGCGCCGCCGACAGGATCGGCTCATCGGTCGCCACCGCCTGGTTCAGCCGCTGCAGCAGCAGTCGTGCGGGTACCGTGGGCTCCTGCCTGACGAAGTTGCGGCTCGCGGCGAGCACGTCCTCGCTCACGTCCTCGAGCTCCCGCGCGGTGAACCCGTGCCGGCGCGCCCGCGCCAGCTCCAGGCCCAGCCGCGCCAGCATCTCGCGCCAGCGCTCCGGGGCCCCCCCCGCGCTCGCCTGCACCAGCCGCGCCGCCCCGAAGAGGTCCGTGGCCGCCGCGCTCGCCGAGAGGAACGGCGTCTCCCCACGCCCGATCAGCCGCACCATCCGCCGGTTGAACGCCGCGGTGGCCACCGAGTCCACCAGGTCCTCGCGGAACCGCCCCTCGGTGCGCGTCGGCGGCCGCGGCCCCACCAGCCGCGCGACCGTGACCTCCGCCTCCGTCAGCTCCGGGTCGGCCGCCACGATCCCCCGCGCCCCGGCCGAGGGCCCCACCCGCGCGTCCTGGTCCGCCGGCCGCGGCTCGCCGGGAGCCCCGGCAAACGCCCGGCGGATCTCCTCCACCACCACGCCCGGCTCCATGTCCGCGACCACGATCAGCGTGATGTTCGAGGGCGTGTAGTACCGCCGGTAATACCCGCGGAGCGCCTCGGCGGTCAGGCCCTTGATGCTCTCCTCGGTCCCGATCGGCAGCCGCTGGCTCAGCAGCGAGCCCGGGGCCAGCCGCTCGAGGATGTACTCCTGCACGCGCTGCGCCCCCTCCAGCCGGGACCGCCGCTCCTCCAGGATGACGTTCCGCTCCTGCTCGACCTCTCCGGGCTCCAGCAACAGCCGCCCCGCCACGTCGCCAAAGAAGAGAAGCCCCTTGGCCAGCGTGGCCCCCTCGGCGTCGGGGAGGAACAGCATGTACGTCGTCTGGTCCAGGGATGTGAACGCGTTCTGGTGCTGGCCGAAGACCAGACCGAGCGACTCGAAGAACTTGACCACCTCCCCCGGCGGGAAGTGCTCCGAGCCGTTGAACGCCATGTGCTCCAGGTAGTGCGCCAGCCCGCGCTCCTCCTCGCGCTCGTTCAGCGAGCCGGTGCTCACGTGCATCCACACCGCGGCCCGGTTCGGCGGATTGGCATGCCGCAGCACCACGTACGCCAGCCCGTTCTCCAGTCTCCCCGTCACCAGGCGCGGGTCGGTGGGCAGCGGCGCGTCGGGGGCCGCGGGCTCGGGCGCCGCCCGCCCCGGGGCGTTCGGGTCCGGCTGCCCGAGGGTGCCCTGGCTCGCCCCCGTGCCCGGTGCCATCCCTCCGGCAAGCGCCGGCCACGCCAGCAAAGCCGCCATCACCGCCACGCGACGCGCCAGAGACATCAGGAACCTCCAGACTTCGGGACGCCTGTCGCCCCGCCCCCTGCCCCGGCGCAGCGTAGTCGGGGTCGCGGCGCGCGCCCCGGCTCCGAACGCGGCGCGCCGTCGCAACCCGCCGCCGGCGTAGCGTTCCGCCACGCCATGCCCCCCGCCCAGCCCAGCCCGCGCCCCGGCCCGCTCGACCTGGCGTTCGGCGCCCGCGGCGAGCTGACCGCCGCCGTCCTCGCCGGCTCGTTCCTGCTGGCCTGGTGGGTGCTCGACCGCGCTCTGCACGTCCCCGGCGCCGGGCCTCTTGTCTGGATCAGCCTCGGCATCGGCATGGTGTACGGCCTCAGGGCCGCCGTCGGCTCGCTCGCCCGCCTCAGCTTCGACATCGACGCGCTCATGGTCGTCGCCGCCGCGCTGGCCGCGTACTGGGGCGCCCCGGGCGAGGCCGCCCTGCTCCTGTTCCTCTTCGTGCTGGCGGGCTCGCTCGAAGGCTTCGCCCTGTCGCGCACCACCCGGGCCATCGAGGCCCTTCACAAGCTGATGCCCGACGACACGCTCGTGTGGCGCCCGGCCCCGGAGGCCCCCCCCGCGACCGGCTCCGACCGCGCCCAGGGCCGCTGGGTCCGCGTCCCCCCCGACGAGCTCTCCGTGGGCGACCTCCTGATGCTCCCCCCCGGAGAGACGATCCCCGCCGACTGCCGTCTCGCCGAGGGCGATTCGGCGGTCAACCAGGCCACGCTCACCGGGGAGAGCCTGCCGCGCGTGGTGGGCCCGGGAGACGAGCTCTACGCCGGCACGATCAACGTGGGAAACCCCATCACCGCGCAGGTGCTGCGCCCCGCGCGCGATTCGAGCCTGCGCCGCATCCTGGCGCTGGTCCTCGAGGCCCAGCAGCAGCGCGAGCCGGTGCAGCGCCTCATCGACCGCCTGGGCCAGCCCTACGCGCTCGGCGTCGTCGGCGTGAGCGTGGCGGTTCTCCTGGTCTGGTGGCTCGTCCTCGCCGAGCCCCTGATCGGTCCACGGGGCGGCGCGCTCTACACCGCCATCACCCTCCTGATCGTCCTTTCACCCTGCGCGATCATCATCGCCACGCCGACGGCCACGCTGGCCGCCATCACCCGGGCGGCCCGCGAGGGGGTGCTCTTCAAGGGCGGTCAGGCGATCGACCGCCTCGCCTCGCTGCGAGCGCTGGCGCTCGACAAGACCGGGACGCTGACCATCGGCCGGCCCCGCCTGGTCGACGTCGAGGCCGCCCCCTCCGCCGAGCAACCCGCCCTGCTGGCGATTGCCGCCGGCCTCGAGGCCGAGTCCACGCACCCGATCGCCGCCGCCCTCCGCGAGGCCGCCGCGCTCCGCGGCATCGAGCCCGAGCCCGCCACCAGCCGCACCAGCTTCCGCGCCGGTCGCGGGGTCTCCGGCCTGTTCCGGGGCCGCGAGGCCCGCCTGGGCACCTTCGAGCACGCCCGCCAGCTCGTCCCGCCCGAGCGCCGCGACCACGTCCGCGACGTGATGGAGCGCGCCCAGGCCCGCGGCGACCTGGCGGTCTGCCTCGCCACGGGCGACCGCGCCTGCGTCTTCGTGCTCACCGACCAGGTCCGCCCCGGGGCGCGCGAGCTGGTCCCGCGCCTCCACGAGCTCAACATCGCCCCGGTCGTCATGCTCACCGGCGACAACGCCGTCACCGCGCGCCGCGTCGCGGACGAGCTGGGCCTGGACCGCTGGCAGGCACAACTGCTCCCGCAGGACAAGGTCCGGGCCCTGGCCGAGCTCCGCCG
>DASPKO010000166.1:0-6816 GCA_035628055.1 Phycisphaerales bacterium | reverse complement strand
CTCTTTCCCGAGGGGTACCAGGCGGGGCTGCGCTACCTCGCGGGCGGTCCCGCCGGGCTCGACGGGCACTGCCTCCAGGTTCTCTCTCCCGGCGAGCTGGACCCCGGCCGGCTCGCCCCCGCCGGGCTCCTGGGCGACCTGGAGTTCCTCGACGCCGAGACGGGTCGCGCCGCGAACGTCACCATCACGCCCGCGGTGGTCGCGGGCTACCGCGACTCCGTCCGCGCCTACACCGCTACGCTCAGGGCCGAGGCGCTGCGACGCGGCCTGCGCTACCAGCTCGTCACCTCCGACACCCCCGCCCACGAGCTGCTCCTGGGCGCGCTCCGCCGCGGCGGCCTGCTCGG
This sequence comes from Phycisphaerales bacterium, assembly GCA_035628055.1. Classification (GTDB taxonomy): domain Bacteria; phylum Planctomycetota; class Phycisphaerae; order Phycisphaerales; family UBA1924; genus DASPKO01. The sequence goes on along the minus strand of DASPKO010000166.1, from coordinate 6,469 downwards.
ATGAATCACTCACGCGGGCTTTGATCGGCGTGCACCTTACACCATCTGCCATCGCCCTCGGCGTCCTGGGACTCGGCCTGCTCGTGCTGGGCCTGCGCATCCTGCGCGCCGGCCCGGCCTGGCGCATCGCCGAGGCCGAGGCGGCCCGCCGGCCGCTTCCGGACGCCGCCTTCGTTCGCGCCCTGAGTGAGCCGACCCGCCTCTCGCTCGCCGTGGTTCTGCTGGTGACCGGTTATCACCTCATCGTCTGGGGACAGCCGGCCACGCTGACCGACGTCCAGCTCTCGCGCCGGCATTGGCCCTGGCTCCTCCTGCTGGCCGGGCTCTGGGCCGGCGGATCGCTCATGCTCGACAGGCTCAAGCGGTCCGGGAACGGTCGCGGAGACGTCCCGGGAGCCTCGGGCCCGCGGCGTCCCTCCGACGGGCCCGGTTGACTGCCCGCGCTGGGGATGCTCGAATGCCGCCCCGCGGGTGCCCGAGCGGCCGTGCGGGAACTGTGAGCGCCGCCCTCTCGTATCCCCCGGACGGGCCGCGCGGGGAGCGTGGAGACGGCGGGGCTCGGGCGGCCACCTCTCCCGGACGCGGACCGTTCCTGCCGCCGGGCTCGGTGCCGGTTCGGTCCCGCGTTTTTCGTCGGGTCCGGGATGGGCCCGGGCGGGCGGGCGGCAAAGGATCACCTCATGCCATCATCGAACATCTGCTGGGGGATCGAGCTGGGTGCCGCCGAGCTCAAGGCGGTCAAGCTGGCGCGCAGCGGCGACGGGCTCGAGGTCCTCGACTTTGTCGTCATCCCGCACAAGCGCGTGCTCTCGGCCCCGGAGATCGACCAGGCCGACGCCCAGAAGGTGGCCGCCAGCACGCTCGCGGGGCAGCGCGACCTGACGGGCGCGGTGATCGCGATCTCGGTTCCCGGGCACTCCGCCTTCGCGCGGTTCGCGAAGCTTCCGCCCGTCGATCCCAAGAAGATCAAGGACATCGTCAAGTTCGAGGCGGTCCAGCAGATTCCCTTCCCGCTCGACCAGGTCGAGTGGGACTACCAGACCTTCCAGGCCCCCGACTCGCCGGAGGTCGAAGTCGGCATCTTCGCCATGACGCGCGAGCGGGTCATGGAGCGGCTGGGGCTGTGGCAGGACCTGGGCGTCACCCCGGAGGTGATCACCCTCAGCCCGGTCGCGGCGTACAACGCCGTCTCCTACGACCTCATGTTCGACGAGAAGACCCCGGGCACGGTCATCCTCGACGTCGGCACCACCAGCACCGACCTGATCGTGGCCGAGCCGGGACGGGCCTGGGTGCGGACCTTCCCGATGGGCGGGCACCAGTTCACCGAGGCCCTGGTCGAGGCCTTCAAGCTCAGCTATCTCAAGGCCGAGAAGCTCAAGCGCGAGGCGGAGCAGAGCAAGCACGCCCGGCACGTCTTCCAGGCGATGCGCCCGGTCTTCGGCGACCTGTCCCAGGAGGTCCAGCGCTCCATCGGGTACTACCAGTCGCTGCACCGGGACGCGAACCTGACCCGGCTGATCGGCATCGGCTCCACGTTCCAGCTCCCGGGCCTGCGCAAGTATCTCAGCCAGCAGCTCCAGATGGAGGTCGTGCGCCTCGAGCAGTTCAACCGCCTCGAGGTCAAGGGCGCCCGGGCCGACGAGTTTCGCGCCGCCAGCCCCAACCTGGCCACGTGCTACGGCCTGGCTCTCCAGGGGCTCGGGTTCGACCACGGCATCAACGCCAACCTCATGCCCGTGGCCGTCATCCGCGACGCGCTCTGGCATCGCAAGGTCAAGTGGTTTGGCCTCGCCGCGGGCCTGGCCCTGGCGGCGGGCGCGGTCAGCTTCATCCGGCCCATGGGCGACCAGATGGCCCTGCAGGGCGCCGTCAAGCCGGCCGTCATCGAGGAGGCCAAGCGGGCGCTGCGCGAGGCGCGGAGCGAATGGAAGGCGGTCGAGACGGCGTACAAGGCCGACTTCCGCGGCGCCAGTGCCCTGGACCTGCTGGAGCGCCGCGAGGTCTACCCCTACCTCGTCGACGACCTGGGGCGCATGATGGCCGACGCCGCCGCCAAGGCCCAGGCCAGCGGGACCACCGAGTGGGGCAAGGCGGGCTTCCTCTTCCACTCGTGGCAAACGCGCTACGTGGGCGGGACCGGTCCCACCGGGGCGGGGGGGCAGGAGGACGCGCCCGCGCCGCGCCGCTCTTCGCGGGGCCGCAAGCGGCCGGCCGCCACCGACACGAACATGGGCACGTTCACCTCGAACGAGACCCGCCCGCGCCTCCAGGTCCTGCTGGAGATCTCCACGGCGCACCACGACCCCGACGCGCTCATCCGCGACTCCATCCAGAAATGGATCGCTGACCACTCGGACCGCCAGGGGGTGCCCTACATCCTGTCCAAGGGAAGCGTGGACGTTCAAAAGACGCGCGTGGAGATCATCAAGGCGCCGGACGCCAAGGCCGCCGACGCGGCCGCCCAGCGCTGGGCGCGCCCCGATCCCGAGGACACGCCGCCCGATGATGAGCCCGAGGAGGGCGTGGACCCCGAGCTCCTCGACCCGGGCCGCGACGAGGCCCCGCCGCCTTCCGAGGCGATGCCGATCGAGCCCGGCCGGGGCGGGCGCCCGGGCGTCGGCCCCGGCGAGGGGGCCGGACCGCCGCCCGAGGGTGGCGGGCCGGCGGCGCCCGGCACGACCAACTTCACGCCGGGCAATGCGCCCATCAAGGACCTGGCGCCCCTGCCGGCGGTCCCCTCCCCCGCGCCTCCCGATGAGAGGGTGACGACCTACCAGGTCCGTTTCGAGGCGGTGCTGCGCGAGCCGAAGAAGCCGGAGGGCCAGTCGTGAAACCCATGATCGAATGGTTCAAGAAGAACTGGCTGATCGCGGCGCTCGGGCTCGTCGCCGTGGTCTCGCTGCCGGTGCTCTGGGTGCTCTCCTCGAGGATGAACGCCCGGCTGGTCGCCGAGGCCCAGAAGAAGGCCGAGGACGACTACAAGGAGGTGAGCAACACGAAGCTCACCTATCGCATCCCCCGCGCCACGCCCTCGGGAAAGGACTTCGACTACCCCGAGGCTCCCAACAAGGTGCTGGTCGCCTACTTCAAGGAGCGCCTCACCGAGCAGCAGCAGCAGATCGCCGCGGTCTGGGAGACCGCCCTCGAGTTCAACCGGGGGACGCACCAGCCGCTCATCGAGGGGCTCTTCCCCGCCCCGAGCGAGATGGAGCGCTTCAACCTTCCGGCGCGCTTCCGCGAGGCGTATATCGAGCGGCTGCCCGAGCAGCTCCTGGCGATCGCCAGCGCGGGCGCGCCACCGGAGGCCGACAAGGTGCTGGCGACGGTCCGCGAGAACGCCGAGCGCGCCGTGGCCCGCATCCGCACCGAGAAGGGGCGCGACCCGACCGAGGCCGAGGTCGCGACCATCAAGCAGGAGATGTCGGCCCTGCGGATCCAGCGCTACCGCCAGCGGGCCAGCGAGATCGCCACCTACGCGGACCGGCTGGTGTTCCTCGACATTCCCGAGCCCCCCAAGCCCGACAACCGCACGCCGCCCGCGCCCCCGACGCTCCGGCAGGCCTGGGACTGGCAGGAGATCGCCTGGGTTCTCGAGGACATCATGCGCGCCGTGGCGACCGCCAACGGCGGCGCCGCCGCCGCCGGCGGGGTGCCGGCCTCGGTGGTGAAGCGGGTCCTCTCGATCAAGGTCGGGGCTCCCGTGCTGGTGGGCAGCGCCGCCAGCGAGGGCGCCATCTCGGCCCAGCAGACCCTCCCCCGCGATTTCAACCTCTCCCTCACCGGGCGCGTGGGCGGCCCGGGCAATCAACTCTTCGACGTGCGGCCCGTGACCCTCGAGATCGTGGCCTCCTCCAGGCGCCTGCCCGCCTTCCTCGACGCCCTTGCCGCCACCAACTTCATCACCGTGCTCGACGCCGACCTCTACCGCGTGGAGCCCGTCGAAGAGCTGGCCCAGGGGTACTACTACGGCGACGAGCACGTGGTCCGGGCCGTGCTCCAGCTCGAGACCGTGGCACTGCGGGAGTGGACCGTTCCGTGGATGCCCGCGGAGGTCCGCGGTGAGCGCGGCGTCGAGCAGCCCGAGAAGCCCGCCGACCCCGCGGCCAAGCCGGCCGACCCGGCGGCGCCGCCCCCCCCGGGGGCCGGCTGAGGCCGCGTGAAGCGCTCCGATCCGGCAAGCGATTGACCTCCGCGCGGCGCCGGCCGCGCACCCTGGACGAGGACGAACATGAAGCTCAAAGGCATCCACCCGATCGAGCAGCACATCGAGAAGCTGGTGGTCGGGCTCTTCGCGATCGCCCTGCTGGCCGTGCTGGCCTGGCAGTTCCTGGGCCCGCCCAACACCGTCAAGATCGGGCAGACCGAGGTGACCCTCGACAAGGCGACCGACGAGGTGGCCCGCAAGGCCGCCGACGCCAAGGCCCGCGCGACCACGGAGCGTCCGCCCCTGCCCACGGGCGTCGAGGCGGTGGCGGTTGGCGAGCAGTTCGAGGGGAGATTTCGCGGCCCCGTCGCGCCCGCCCGGGAGCTCGCCGCGGCGCTCGACAACACCGCGACGCCGCTCGCGGGCGGCTCCGAGGCGCTCCCGGTCGGCGAGCTGACCCTGGCGCCGGTGCAGCTCCCGCCCCCCAGCGCCCCCGTGGCCGGGCTCTACGCGGCGACCATCGACCCCCGCGAGGTGGCGGACCACCGCGAGCTGGCGGCGCACGTGCCCGCGCAGCTCCCCTTCGACAAGGCCTGGGTCACCGTCGAGGCCACCTTCGACGGCGCCGCGCTCAAGCGCGCCCTGGCCGGCGACCCCGACGCCGAGGGCCCCGCGCAGCCCCTCCCGCGCTACTGGTGGGACGGCGGGACGGGCGTCCAGATCCTCGGCGTGCAGCTCGAGCGGCAGGAGCTGCAGCCCGACGGCTCATGGGGCAAGCCCGCCCCCGTCGCGCCCCTTCCCGGGCGCTACGCCGTCGAGCTCGCCGCGCGCAAGCCCGTCACCGCCGCGGAGCTGGCGACCAAGGTCCGCGATGCGGCCGCCAACGCCCAGGACATCCGCCGCCCCGATTTCTACGCCCTGGTGATGGGCGAGCCGTGGGTCCCCCCGAGCGAGCGGGGGACCGCGGCCGCCGGGCCCAACCGCGCCGAGATCGAGCGCGCGCAGGCGCAGATCGGCCGCCTCGACGACGAGATCGCCAAGCTCGAGGGCGAGCTCTCGCAGGCGGGCAACGAGCCGGCGCAGCAGCGGCGCCGCGAGCTGCTCCAGCGGCGCCTCGATGAGAAAAAGCGCGAGCGCGATCGTCTCCAGCAGACCATCGCGGGGCCCGAGACCGGCGCGGCGGCCCCCAGCCCCGATGCCGATCCCGCCGCCGCCGAGCGCGCCACCCGCGAGGCCGCCGCCGTCATCGATAACCCGGCGATCCGCGTCTGGGCCCACGACATCACCGCCGAGCGCGGCAGGACCTACCAGTACCGCCTCGCGGTCGTGCTCAACAACCCGATCTTCGGGCGCGAGGCCGCCCTCAAGCCCGACCAGGCCGAGCTGGCCAAGGCCCCAACCCTGATCAGTCCCGCCTCCCCCTGGACCGAGCCCGTTCGCGTCTTCGATGAGACGTATTACTTCATCGTCAACGCCGAGGAGGGGGGCGGCCTGACGGGCGTTCCCTCCGCCTCCGCCGAGGTCTACGTCTTTAGTTGGGGGTACTGGCGGCGCGGCATGATCGGGCTCCAGCCGGGCGATCCGCTCGCGGGCGAGATTCGCGTGCCCGACCTCTCCGGGCTCATCGCCGCGGTCCCAACCAGCACCGATCCGACCACACCCCCGCGCGGGCCGGAGAGCCGCCTCCCCGGGAGCGGCGTCCCGCCCGCAGAAACCCTGGAGAGGCCGCGCCCCCAGGCCCCGAGCCCCAACCCGGCGCCGGGCCCGGCCGAGGGGGCCCCGCAGCGGGTACCCATGAAACAGGTGGCGGTTTCCAAGGACGTCTACCTGCTCGACGTCGTTCCGAACCCCAACCGCGGCTCGGGTGCCGGCGGGGGCCAGGCGTTCATGCGGAACAGCGATGGCCGCATCGAGCCCAAGGACCCCCAGGCGGAGAAGAGCAGCCCCGAGTACCTCCTGGTCTCCCGGTCCGCGGCCCGGGGGGAGGACGAGATCCGGCCCCGCCAGGAGCGCCGCCAGCGGCCCCGCTCCGACGAGCGCGAGCGGGATCGCCCCGAAGCGGGGCCTCGCGAAGGAAAGGGTCGGGGCCCCGGGGGCGGCGGTGGATAAGCGCTCGGGATCTGCACGGCCTGGGGAGAAACCGTCCCGGCAGCCGTGCGGGTGAAAAAATCCCGCCCCTTGCTTGACCGTGGCGGGCAGACTTCTATGCTTCCTCTCGCCGTTCGGGAAACCGACGGCACACGGCCGGTGGCGAAAAGCCCCGGCCGTCACCCAAGGCGGGTCGATCCCGCGGCGGGTGCCCACTCCTTGACAACCGGATAT
>DASPKO010000165.1:0-4673 GCA_035628055.1 Phycisphaerales bacterium | reverse complement strand
CAGGCCCAGCGGCCCGAGGGCGGCCCCGACCTGCCGGACCAGCTCGGCGATGTTGTCCTGCTCGTTGTGCGCGGGCGCCACCACCGACAGCACCGGCCCCGTGCCCGCCACCCGGGAGGCCAGCCGCGCTGACCCGGCCTGCCGCTCGGCCCCCTGCTCCGCCTGCCGGTCCCCTGGTGCGGGTCGCTGCATGGTCTCTCCGAGTGTAGCGACCAGCGGCGCCGACCCGGGCGCGCGGCGCGCCGGTCGCCGCCACTTCGGCACATAGAATCGGCCATGCACGTCCGCCCGGTCGACCCGGCCACGCTGACCATCCCGGTCACCTTTCAGAGCGAGGACCCGGAGTCCCTGGGGATGGAGTCCGCCGAGAAGACCGTGATGGCCGCGGTGGGCCAGAATCTGCTCGAGGTCGCTCTCTCGAACCACGTCGAGATCGAGCACGCCTGCGGCGGGGTCTGCGCCTGCTCGACCTGCCACATCTACGTCGAGCAGGGGCAGTCGATCCTCAGCGAGTCGAGCGAGGCCGAGGAGGATCGGGTCGAGGAGGCCCCGGGCCTGCAGCGCAACAGCCGGCTGGCCTGCCAGTGCCAGGTCCTTCGCGCGGGCCGGATCGTGGTGAAGGTGCCGGCCTGGAACCGCAACGCGGTCAAGGAAATGCCCCACTAGCCGGGACCGCCCTCATGGCCCAGAAGACCTACGGCTGGCTCGAGGTCGAGCGGATCGCCGAGGAGCTCGTCGAGGCGCATCCGGGACGGGACCCGTACGCGGTGCGCTTCCCCGAGCTCACGAGCATGGTCCGTGCCCTGCCGGGGTTCGCGGAGGAGCCCGGGCACCCGGTCAACGAGCGGATCCTCGAGACGATCCAGGCGCACTGGGCCGCCGAGATCGGCGCCGACGGGCCGGTCCCCGAGGCCGACTGATCCGGCTCTCAGCGGCGCAGGAAGACCAGCACCATGACGTCGTAGAGCGCGTGGGTCGCCACCACGATGCCCAGCCCGCGGACGAAGTACACCGTTCCCAGGTAGGCGCCCGCCACGGTCAGAAAGGCGAGCTGGGGCCAGTTGGTCCCCCCGGCGCTCAGGGCCGTGTCGTGGTAGAGCGCGAACGCCACGGCCGCGGCCGCCACCGCCACGACGTCCGCCGTGGGCCGCGCCGCGCGCAGCAGGTCCGCCAGCACGAAGTGGAACAGGGCGATCGCGACGAGGCGGAAGAGCATCTCCTCGTAGAGCCCGGCCCCGACGGCGATCGTCAGCCGCGCCTGCCAGGAGAGGTCGTCGAGCGCCGCACCCGCCTCAACCAGCCCGGCGCCCGCCGGGTCCGTCCCGGCTCGCGAGGCCGCGATGGCGCGCAGGTGCACCGCCCCCATCACCAGCAGGGGCAGCATCCACGCCGCCGACTCGAGCAGCATTCCCGCCAGCACCCCGGGCCGGACGCGCCACCTATCCCCCGTGAGCACGTGCCAGACGACCAGCACCGTGACCAGGGCGGCCCCCGGCAGGAAGACCCCGGCGAGACCGAAGGTCTCGAAGAACTGGGCCAGGAGATTCTTGGCCTGGATCGTGCGCGCCCCCGCGGGCGCCGAGAGGTGCAGGACCGAGCCGACCTCGTACAGCACGATCAGGGGCGTCAGAAAGGCCAGCACGTGCAAGGGGCGCACCGAGAGCGCCCAGTAGCCGACCGGCTGCGGGGGTGGCGCGGGAGCCGGGAGCGCGGGCCCGGCGCGGCGCGACCGGGTCGAGACGGGGCGGGCTCGGGGACGTCGCGCGGCGGCCGAGGGCATGGGCGGCAACCCTATCGGCGCAAGCGAAGCCCGAAAAGAAAAACCGGCATCCCTCGGGGACGCCGGCGACGAGATCCTGGTTCCCGGGAGGGCCGGCGTCAGGCCTTGGCCGCGCCCTGCTTCACCTTGAGCTTGGCGCTCAGACGGCTCTTGCGCCGGTCGGCCTGGTTGCGATGGATCACACCCTTCGAGGCGGTCCGGTCGATCACGCTGACCGCCGTCCGCAGGGCCTCGGCGGCCTCGTCCGGAGTGCCGTGAGCGAGCTTGTCCAGGTATCCCTTGATCGCCGTGCGCATGCCGGCCTTGCGCCAGCGGTTGCGGGCGTTGTGCTTGGCGTTCTGCCGGATGCGCTTCCGGGCCGAGGTCGAGTGAGCCATGATGCGAAGGTGTCCTGTAAGAGAGCGTCGGCCTGAGCCACCGCGGGGGGGCGCGACCGGGACTGAAGTATCCCGGGCGCGGTGCCGGAATCAAGCCGGCGCCCGCACCCGCTGGGGCGGCACGCCCTTGATGATCACCCCCGTCCGGCTTACTGTTGCCCTTTGGTCGTCGGGCGGGCGTAGCTCAATTGGATAGAGCACCTGACTACGGATCAGGAGGTTAGGGGTTCGACTCCCTTCGCCCGTGCTTCGCCAGGCCCCGGCGCCTGGCTTTTTCTTCTTTTGGGACCGGCCGGCCGGCGCCACCACCGGACATTCGCCCGATCCGCCGGGTTCTGGCCGGCCCGGCCGAACCACCCTCCGGTCGGGTGCGGAACGCCCCCGTGAGCTTCCCCGGGTTGGCAGTCCGGTGCCTGTGCGCGCCCGCCGCGGTGCGGCTGATCCTCCTGGCCCTGCTCGCCACCCCGGCGCTCGGTGATTTCGAGCCGCCGCCCCTCCCCCACACGCCCGAGTGGCAGACCTGGTACGACGGCCTCCTGGCCGCCCGCCTGGCCGCGTGCCCGCGCGAGCGGGCCACTACCTACCACTTCAGCCAAGCGGGAGACGACACCGCCGGCAACGGGAGCGCCCAAGCGCCCTACCGGACGCTCGCCCGGGCACGCCAGGTGCTGGCGGCCCACCCGGGAGGCGATGTTGCCCTGCTCTTTCGCCGCGGCGACGTCTGGCGCGAGACCACCGGTCTGATCGCCACCGCCCCGAATGTGACCATCGCCGAGTACGGCGACGCCGCGCTCCCCAAGCCGCTGTTGAGCGCCTTTGCGCCCATCCCGAACCCGTCCGCGTGGGCCCCGCTGGGGGCGCTCCCCAATGTCTATTGGCGCCCCATGCCCGGCTCGATCTCCTGGGTGAGGGAGACACAGGACCCGGACCACCCCTACTGGCGCGTCTCGTCGCTCTTGGAGGTGTCGGCCCGGGAGGGATCGTGGTGGTGGGACCAGGGCACCGCCAACCTGTACATCCACCCCTTCCACGACGGTGGCGCCCAGGCCACCGACCCGCGCACCGACGGCAAGCCCTACGAGTTCGTCGTCCCCACGTGGGCCGGCGTGGTGGTGAGCGGGAACGGTTCGCGCATCGAGAACCTCCGCGCGCACGGGTGGGGCATGTGGCAGGTGACACCCAGCCAGAACCACGGGATCGAGCTCCGCGTCGTCGGTGAGGCCCAGGCGGTGGCCGTCGGCTGCGAGTCGTATTACGGCTCGAGCCACGCGATGACCCACCTGGCCGGGGGCATGCCCGGGGGCGTTGCGACCTTCGTCAACTGCAAGGCCGGCCTGTGCACCTACAACGCCGCGGGCGAGACGGTCTTCAACACCTACGCGCACTACGGCGCGCAGGAGGTGATCTTCGACCACTGCGAGGCGACGCACGGCACGCTGCCCAGCTCGAACTTCCCGGCCGCCACCGTGCGCCGGGCCCTGGGGTTTTACGGGCACAGCATCGGGCCCGGGTATCCGGTCGGCCTGGTGGTGAGCCACGCCTGCTCGATCCGGAACCGGCCGTACGGCTGCGGCGGCCCGTCCAACTTCGCCGACCTCCGGGCCGCGAGCAGCCTGGCGGACGTCCGCTGCTTCGTGATGCGCGAGCTGTTCGAGGGGGGGCCGGGCACCGGCGGGAACACGCTCCCGCTCGCGCTGACCAACGCCGCCCGCGTGGGAGGCCGCTACCTCGCCCTGACCCCCCCCCGGCAAGCAACGCGCTCGCCGCATTCCAGACCTCCGGGTGGGCGATCAACTGCGCTGTTGAGCTCGAGCTGTCCGGGTACTTCGGTTGGTTCGCCGTGGTCAACGCCGCGCCCGGGCTGCTCTCGCGGCCGCGCTACTGGAACTGCGCCTTCTCGGCGAACCCCGGGCCCGACTGTGTCTTCAAGATCGATTTCGACGTCCCGAGCCAGACGCCCGACGGGGAGCTGGTCAACTGCGTGCTGAGCCGGACCGGCCCGGGCTTCGGGGAAATCGGGCTGGGAGACGAGCTGGGAGACGTGCTCTCCTGCGCGTACTTCGGCTACCCGGCCGAGGCATACGCGCTCGACCCCCGACCGCTCGTCCTCGGGGCCCCGCACGCCGCCGCGTCGCTGGCCTGGTGCGGCCTGGAGCTGGTGCGGGGCGCGCTCCCGCGCGCCGGCGAGCGCGCGGTGCGGACCGACGGCCTGCTCAACCCGGGCCTGCGCCGCGACCTGGGACCCTACGAATCGTGGTGGTGCGGCGACGCCGACGCCGATGGGACCCACTCGACCGCGGACCTGTACGCCTGGCACCAGCTTCCCGTTGACACCACCGGTGACGGCACCGTGGGCGCTCCCGACGCGGGCCTGGTCGAACGGTCGGCCCGCTGGGGAGAGGTCCAGCACATGCCGGCCGGGATGCGCTAACCAGCCCGCGCCCGCCGGGTATGCACCCACCCGCCCGGTACCATGCCCGGGCATGCGCCGCCCGGTCCTGCTGGTCATCCTCGTG
>DASPKO010000164.1:0-2056 GCA_035628055.1 Phycisphaerales bacterium | reverse complement strand
AGCTCCGCCGCGAGATCGCCGACGCCCGTGCCGCCGGTCCCCGACCACGCCTCGAGATCACCCGTCCCCGCCGGGGCGTCGGCATCATCGGCGACGGCGTCAACGACGCCCCGGCCCTCTCGGCCGCGGACGTCTCCGCGGCGATCGGCTCGATCGGCTCCGACGCCGCCCTCGAGTCGGCCGACATCGTGCTCCTCGGCGACGACCTGGCCGCGTTCCCCTGGGCCGTCCGCCTGGCGCGCCGGGCCCGGCGCACCGTCGCGGTAAACCTGGCGTTCGGACTGGCGGCGATCACGGTCATGGCGGTGATCACGCTCGTCGGTTCGCGCGTCGGGTTCACGCTCCCGCTCTGGGCGGGGGTACTCGGGCATGAGGGCGGCACGCTCCTGGTCGTCGCCAACTCGTTGCTGCTGCTGGGCTTTCGCGGACCGGAGCGCCGCGCGCCCGCGGACCTGTCGCCCCCGCCGCCACCGAAATCGGACCCAGCTAGCCGGTTGTCGGCGCCCGCCGGCGAGCCCGTCACCGTCTGCTAGCATCGCCACGAATCGCCCGAATGGCTCCGGCGACCGGCAACCGCTCTCTCCTTGCTGGCGAACCACCGGTGGCAACCGCCACCGGCCCGGAGACGACCGCGTGCTCTCACGCACCACCGAATACGCGCTCCGCGCGACCGCCGTGCTGGCCTGCGCGCCCGACCGGCTCATGCCCACCGCCACGCTCTCGGAGCGCACCAGCGTCCCCGAGCATTACCTCGCCAAGGTCCTGCAGAACCTCGCCGCCTCCAAGCTCGTCAGCGGGCGTCGCGGCGTCGGCGGGGGCTACCGCCTGGCGCGCCCGCCCGAGCAGATCACCCTGCTCGACGTCGTGCGCAGCATCGAGCCCGTCGAGGCCCTGGTCGCGTGCCCCCTGGGCCTCAAGCTCCCCGACCCCGCACTCTGCCCCCTGCACGCCACCGTCAACCAGCTCGCCGCGGCGGCCATCGGCATCCTCGGTTCGACCACGCTCGGCGATCTCCTCGCCGACGGCCGAAATCGCCCCATCTGCGCCTGCCCCGAGCCCATGATCCCCGCTCCCGGCGCCTGACCGCGCCGCTCGCCGCGGCACGACCAGGCTCGGCATCCGCGGGGCCGGGCCCGATACCATCGCCCGCGATGTCCAGTGACACCCCGAGCCCGCCCGGCTCGCCCCCCCATCATCTCGAGCAGCAGCGCCGGGAGAACCGCGAGCTCGTGCGGGCGCTCGGCCTCGACCCCTACGGCGCGCGCTCCGACGGCCTCCTCGAGATCGCCGCGGCCCGCGACCGCTACGACGCCGCCGCCGACGCCGCCCACCAGGCCGCCGGCAAGGCCCCCCCGCCCGACTACGCCGACCGTCGAGCGGTCGTCGCGGTCGCGGGGCGCGTGGTCCTCCTCCGCGACAACGGCAAGCTGGTGTGGATCACTCTGCGCGACGCCTCGGGCGACCTCCAGGTCGCCCTGAGCCAGCGCGACGCCGACGAGACTTCCTTCAAGCTCGCCAAGCTCCTCGACCTCGGCGACGTCGTCGCGGCCCGCGGCCCCCTCATGCGCACCCGCACGGGCGAGCTCACCCTCTGGGCCGCCTCGCTCGCCCCGGGGGCCAAGTGCCTGCTCCCGCCCCCGGAGAAGCACGCGGGCCTCCACGATCCCGAGCTGCGCTACCGCCGCCGCTACGTCGACATGTGGGCCACGCCGCAGACCCTGCGCGTCCTCCAGGCACGCTCGCGCATCGTCGCGCGCGTGCGCCGCTCCCTCGACGAGCGCGGCTTCCTCGAGGTCGAGACGCCGATGCTCCAGCCGCTCGCCGGCGGCGCCGCCGCCCGCCCCTTCACCACCCGCATGCACGCGCTCGACCTGCCCCTGTTCCTGCGCATCGCCCCCGAGCTCTATCTCAAGCGCCTGCTCGTCGGGGGGATGCCCCGCGTCTACGAGCTCGGCCGCAACTTCCGGAACGAGGGCCTCGACAAGCGGCACAACCCCGAGTTCACCAGCCTCGAGGTCTACCAGGCCTGGGGCGACGTCCGCACCATGATGGACCT
>DASPKO010000163.1:0-4860 GCA_035628055.1 Phycisphaerales bacterium | reverse complement strand
GGGCGGAGCTGGTGGCGATGCTCGCCGCGGCGGCCGACCGGCTGCCGGGGGGCCCGGTGGCGGAGTTCCCCCGCGGCGTCTCGGGCCGGGTTGCCGTGGCGGAAACGGACGGGCGGCAGGCTCACCGTGCCGGCGAGGGCGGTAGCCCGCCGAGCTCGCACGGCGCGGGGGCGATGATCGAGGACTCGGCGGCTGGGCCCGTCGAGGGCGGCACGGTGGATCCCGAGGCCGCGGCGCGCGTGCCGGTGGCCTCGGAGGGCGGGGAGTCGTTCGGGGACTTCGAGGCCCCGTCGGGGCCGGCGCCGGCGCGCACGGCGGATGACGGCGATCGCGGGCATGAACGGGCGCGGCCCGTGCCGGCTCCCCTGCGCGAGCCGCGCGGTGGCGAGCCGGACGTGCGCGTGCGCGCGCGTCCGGAGCCGCTCCCGGAGCTGAACGAGCCGGCATCCGCGCCGGAGCGTTCGGCCCGTCCAGAGACTTCCGAGCGCTCCGCGGCGGAGCCCGCGGCCCCTGCCGACGAGGGGGCGGTGCGGCGTCGCGGGCCGCAGCGCCGGTTCGTGGGTGGACGCCCGCTGACCGGGCGGGAGCGGTGACCTCACGTCGGCGGGCACGAACACAGAGCGAGGTGCGGCGATGGCGAGCATGATGTGGCGCGCGGCGGTGATCGCGGTGGCGGGCGTGGCGATGGGAGTCGCGGCTCCCGGGGCGCTGGCCCAGTCCGAGTCGTCCCGGCCTTCCGCGACCTCGCCGGGGGCTCGGCGCCCGGTGCGCCCGCCGGCGGTGGACTTGCAGGGGCAGGCGCGGCGGGCGCGTCCGGGGCAGGTGATGCTCGGCGAGGGCGGGCGAAATCCGGCGGCCGACGGGCAGGGGGGCGCGGAGACCCGGGCCGTGCCGGACCGCGAGGGGGCGGCGCCCGTGGAGGTGGCGGTTCCGGAACGGGAGGCGGTCCGGGCGCCGCGGACGGCTCCGGTGGAGGACCGGCAGACTCGGCCGCGGGAGCGCGCCGAGGACTGGGCGGCGCGCCCGGACCCTGTCGATGAGCCGGTCGGTGCGATCGAAGCGGGCGTGCCCGGGGGGCGGCTCGGCGGGGCCGGCGGGCTCGGGATGATCTCCGCCGAGCCGGTGCGCCTGGAGGTGGTCGAGGTCACGGGCGCGGCCGCGGAGTGGCGCCGTGCGCCGGGGGCGGAGGGAATCTGGTCGCGTCCCGAGGTTGGCGAGGGGGGCGAGGCGGTCGCGGAGGTGCGCACGGGGCCGTTCTCGACCGTGACGCTCCGCCTTGAAGGGGACTACCTCGTGACGATCGAGCGGATGACCGTGGCCCGAGTGGGGATGGGCGGCTTGGACCAGGTGCGATGGGAGGATGGGGCGGGCGGGGGCCGCGGACAGGCCGGTTCTCGCCGCGAGAGTGAGGCGGCTGATCGGCACCCGATGGTGGTGCTCGAGCGCGGGCGGGTGAGGGCGCAACCGGAGCGGGTTGGCGACGATGGGCGGGCGCCGACGCCGCTGAGCGTGCGCACCGAGCGCGGCGTGACGACGCGGCGCGTCCCCTTTGTGGTGGAGCACGGCCCGCTCTACGGGACCTCGGTGAGGGTGCTCCTGACGGAATAGGAGCGCGGAGGCGTGGAAACCACTGGCGGGCGCGGGTTCAAGAGGCAAACTTGAGGGCGGACCCGGCGGTGGCAGGGGCACGGGCGGGGCGCGAAGGTGGACTGGCGGCGGGAAGGCGCAGATGAGCAGGATGGCAACCAACATGGGGGCCGGGTGGAGCGAGCCGGGGAACAGCGCCCTGCTCGCCTCATGGCAGGCGGAGATGGGGCAACTGCTCGAGGAGCACCACGTCGTGGCGTGGTCGCCGGTGCCGCGCAATCGCGCGGTGTTCGGGGCGGAGATGGCCGCGTACCTGCGGGGCCTGCGCGACACGCGCGTCTGCGAGATTGATGGGCGGGCGGTGACGGACCTGGCCGGGTTCTGCGCCCAGCTCGAGCGGGGGCTCGAGGGTCCGGTGCTGGCGCGGGACATCGATGGTCCGGACGGCGTGGTGGCGCTGCTGCGCCACGACGGGCGGGAGGACGCGGGCCCGGCGACCAAGCGGCGGTTCTACATCTGGCACGATGCGGACGTGCTGCTGCGGCACGACCATGTTCTGTTTGGGCGGCTCGTGGACGCGGTGCTGGGCGTGGCGGCGGAGGCGGAGTACGCCTCGGAAGACCTGCTGATGCTGCACCGGGCGCTGTTCATCGGCGCCCCGTCGATCGACCTGTACGCGGAGGACGGCCGGGGGCAGTTCTCGGCGTGGGCGGCGGAGGGGGACGAGGAGCCGCTGTGGGGCGTGATCTCGGGGGTGGCGCGACCGCCGATCCTGCGGGTGAAGATCGACGGGCAGATGCGATAGGGACTCGCGGCGGGGCGGGGGCGGTGGCGTCTGTGCGTCGGTGGGTGCGCTCGGCGGCGGCGGTGGCAGCCGACCCGTACGCTTGGCGCATGCGGATCATCGCCGGGGAGTTCCGGTCGCGGAAGCTGATCTCGCCCCCGGAGGGGACGCCGGCGCGGCCGATGCCGGACCGTGTGAAGGAGGCGGTTTTCTCGATCCTGCGCGGGCACTTCGAGGGGGCCGCGGTGGTGGACGCGTTCGCCGGGTCGGGCGCGGTGGGTCTGGAGGCGGTGAGCCGGGGGGCGCGGCGGTGCGTGCTGATCGAGCGTGACCGGCGCGTGGCCGACGTGCTGCGCGCGAACGTGGAGTTGCTCGGGGCCGGGGACCGGTGCGAGGTGGTGCTGGGCGACGCGCTGGGGAGCGCGGCGGTGGCGCGCTGCCCGCGGCCCGTGGACATCGTGTTCTTCGACCCCCCGTACGACCTGGTCTCGACGGGCCCGGGGTGGGCCCGCGTGCGCGATCAGTTGGCGCGCTTCGCGGCGCTGCTCGCGGATGACGGCTTCGCGGTGCTGCGCACGCCCTGGCCGTTCAAGATCCGCGTGGAAGATGAGTCGGGCGGCGACGACGCGGGGAGGGGCGAGGCCG
The DNA here is from genome assembly GCA_035628055.1 of Phycisphaerales bacterium. Classification (GTDB taxonomy): domain Bacteria; phylum Planctomycetota; class Phycisphaerae; order Phycisphaerales; family UBA1924; genus DASPKO01. The sequence goes on along the minus strand of DASPKO010000163.1, from coordinate 1,844 downwards.
CGGAGGGTGGCGGGGAAGGGCGGCGGCGGGCGCGCAAGAAGCGGCGCGCGCGCGAGGAGCGGGGATGGGACTGGGAGCGTGAGCTTGCCGGAGATTCGGGCCCGGCGCGGCGTCGCGGCTCGGTACCCGACGGGGCGGGAGCGGGGGAGACGGGGGGCGAGGCCGACGGGGACGACGAGGGCGGTGATGATGGGGCGCCTGGATCGGGCCCGGGGGCGGCAGGGGAGGGGGAAGTTCGAGCGCGGTGGTACCTGGGAGACCTCGCGGTGGCGGGGACGGTCGGCCCGGAGACCCACGTGTACGGGCACACCGCGGTGCACCTGTACATGCGGGAGAAGGAAGGCACAGAGGCACAGAGGCAAAGAGGCAAAGAGACACGGAGGCACGGAGGTACGGGGGCATAGAGCCCGGTGACACCGACTGACGGGGAGCGCGAAGTCGTGTGAGAGACGCACGAGCCGCGAGCGAAAGTGAGCGGTCTCCGGCCCGGGGGTGCGGGCGCACCGAGGAACGGGGGTCCGGGCGCGGGGTCCTACCCTGGCGCATGACAATCTCAGCGCTCGGTCCGGTCGCGGTGGTGGTGGTGCTGATGCTGGCGGCGTGTCAGGAGAACGCGGGAGAGGCCAGGGCGGGCGCGGAGCCGGCGCCGCGGCCGGCACCCAGGGCGGCGCCGACGCCGAGCGCGCCGGGCGGGACCGACGGCGTGGTGACGCGGCACACGGGGGTGCTGCGCGGTGGGATGATGGCGATCGGGGGCGAGACGTCGGGGTGGGTGCTCGAGACGGCCCCGGGTGCGCAGCTCGAGCTGGATGTGTCGATGGTGCGCGACGAGGCCCGGGCTCTCGACGGGCAGCGCGTAACGGCGGAGGGGACGATGACCGAGAAGCGGTACGTCGAGCGCGGGGCCGTGAAGGTGCTGCGCGTGACCGGGCTGCGGGCGGGGGAGTAGGTGCCGGCCGTCGCGGCGCGTGCTCGAGACCGGGTGTTTGCCCTGAGATCAGTAAGATCGCAAACGAGGACCGCTCCCTATCCCGGCTCGGGCCTCCGCGCGGCCCCAGCGAGATTTCGCGCTGTCGGTCGCTCGGTCCCTCTTCGTGCCTTTGTGCCTCCGTATTGGAGACCAATCGCTGGCGCTCGTGGCTCGGGCGGCGCCGCGGCTCGGCGACTTAGGGCCGTGCGCTCGCGGCTCGCGCAGTACTTGGCGCGGGGTGGGTCGCGGCGATGCCGACGTCGAGGCGGTCCTGCAGGCTCCACAATGAAAAGCCCCGGCGGGTGCCGGGGGCGGGGTGATCGTTCGGGGCTCTTTCAACCGGTCCCGGCCCGTGGGGCCGGGGCACCGCGATGGATTACGCTTCCAGCGACCGGGAGATCGCGCCGACTGGTGATCCCGAGGGTGGGGAGCGAGGCGCTTACTTGCTGGCGTGCCCGTCGCCGAGAGCGGCGGTGATGGCGTCCTGGAGCCTGGTGGTCCAGGTGGGGTCGCCGGTGCCCTGGATGAAGCGGACGACCTTGCCCTCGCGGTCGATGACGTAGAACGAGGGGAAGCCCTTGACCTGGAACTGCTTGGCGACGTCGTCGCCCTTGAGCAGGCCGGTGTAGGAGAGGCCAAGGTCCGCGAAGTACTTGCGGGCGGCCTCGTCGTCCTTGGCGCGGGCGGCGACGCCGAGCACCTTGACGGGCTTGTCCTTGAAGGTCTCGGCGAGCTTGTTGACTTCCTGGCTGGCCTTGCGGGAGGAGCCCATGGGGACGGCGATGAACTCCACGACCACGACGCTGCCACGGAGACTCTCGAGCGAGACGGGCTTGCCGTCGAGGGCGACGAGCTCGAAGTTCGGGGCCTGCTG
>DASPKO010000162.1:0-7815 GCA_035628055.1 Phycisphaerales bacterium | reverse complement strand
AGAGGCACAGAGGCACAGAGGCACAGAGGCACAGAGGCACAGAGGCACAGAGGCACAGAGGCACAGAGGCACAGAGGCACAGAAGAAACAGAGAGAGATAGAGAGGCGTCTCGCTGGCGCTCGCGGCTCGGGCGCGAAGGGACCGTTCACTGGCGCGGCTGGGGCGCGGGGGGACCGCTCACTGGTGCGCGCGGCTCGTTCGGATCCGCCGCGTCAGGTTGGCCCGGCGTGGGCGAGAGGCCCGCAGCGTCGGAGCGCTTGGCACGCTCGGGGAAGGCCGCCCGCTCCATGTCGAGGACCCAGTCCTCGAGGGGCTTGTAACGGAGCAGGTCGAGGGTCACGGTGCGGCCATCGGAGAGCGCGAGGGTCACGAAGTATTTGTGCCAGCGGCGCTTGTCCACGTCCGCGAGGTCGGCGGGGGTGATCGACTGGCCGCCGGGGAGGGTCAGCCTCCCGGCGCCGGGCTCGAAGTGGTAGACGCGGCGGGCGGCGCGCAGGAAGGTCAGGAGGAGGACGAGGGCCCCGGCGTATCCAATAAGCACGAAGAGCCACTGGACGGGCAGGTCGTATCTGGAGAGGGGCTTGGCGGCGGGGGCGGTGGCGGCCCACTTGTCGAGCTCGGCCTTCTTGGCGGCGGGGTCGGGGAAGCGCGTGCGGTGGGGCTCGAGCCGCCACATGCGGCTGAGCGCCTCGAGATAGTGGAACTGCTTGAGCTCGAAGTCGGCCTGGCGGCCGGCGACGGTGCTGGTGTCGCGCGCGGCCCGGGCGAGCTCGGCGGCGCGGGCGGCGAGCTCGCGGTGGCGGGCCTGGGGGTCGTCGATGCTGACGTGGGAGGCGGACATGCGGCCGGCGCGCTCCGCGGAGGCGAGGTAGTCGCGGAGCTTGTGGCTGGCGTCGCCCTCGCCCCGGCGGGGGTAGAGGACGAGCGCGTCGACGAGGCCCCAGGTGCCGAAGCCGGCCAGGACAACGAAGAAGAGCGCGATCTTGAGGAGCCAGGTGCGATTGAGCGAGGTGCGGAGGGGTGTGGGCATGCGGGGGGAGTGTACTTGGAGGGACGCGGGGTCAGGCACTGGGCATTCGGTAGAGGGGGTGGCCGAGCGGCGAGGCGGCGCGCCGGCGGGATCACATGAGGCGGCGCGGTCCGGCCGCGAGGGAGCGGGGGTCGCCGGGCGAACCTCGGAGCTCAGCGCTCGGCGGCGAGGTCGAGGTCCGGGTGATCGAAGACGCCGGACCAGAAGGACTCGGCCCACGCGCGGCCTTCGGGCTTGGCGAGGATGGGCTCGAAGCCGCCGGCGGAGACGGGGCGCACGGGGATGCGCGGCAGGGGCGTGGCGAGGCGGAGCGCGCGGGTGAGCCAGGCGGCGTGGCGGCGCCGGGCCCGGAGGCCCAGCTCGGTCCAGTCCTGGCGCGGCGTGGAGGCCCAGAACATGCGCTTCCAGCGTACACCATGTTTGGGACCTGGCAGCTTGGGAGCGAATCGGCCCAAACACCAATCGCACGGGTCGGCAGGGGACCCCAGACTCAGGGTTGACAGGGACGTTCTTCGGTCGGTCTCACGGTCAGGAGGCGATCGGTGAAGTTGGCCGCTCCGTGGGCGGCGCTCGTCTGGGCCGTAGCTCTCACGGCCGGGGCCGGCGCAGCCGTCGCCGATGTGGTATGGCTCACGGGCCCGGCAGGGCGCGTTGGCGGCGGCGCGGACCGGCCTGGTTCGGGGGCGGGACAGGCGTCCATCGAGTTCTCGGTGCGGAGCGGGGCCGAACGGGCGGTGCGGGTTGCACGCCCGGCGGTCGCGTGCGCCGCGGTGGCGGCGGCGCTGCCCGGGGCGGGGAGCGTGGCCGGGGCGGGGCGCGAGCTCGTTCTGCTGGCGGCGCTGGCGGCCCGGGCGGCGCGCGAGCCCGACGACGCGGGGTTGGTGCGGGCCCGCGAGGAAGACCGGCTGGCGGTGCTGCGGCTCATGGAGATGATCCGGCGCGAGAACCTGAAGGACGAGGCGTGGTTCGATCGCTTCCTGGGGGAGCGGGCGCGGGCCCGCAGGGCCGGCCTGGCGGGGATCGAGACCTGGCGGCCGGGCGGCGACGAGCTGGCGTGGGCGGACGGGGGGGACGGGGCGTTTCGTGATGATGCGGGGCCCGAGCTGGCCGAGCTCTTGGGCCTGCGGATGGAGACGCTGGTGGATCCGGGGCGAGAAAATCTCCTGGTGAGCACGCTGCTGGACCTTCGGGTGGAGACGCTGATCTCGATGGCCTTGGGCGAGAGCGGGGGGCCGGTGCTGGTGCCGGGGCCGGCGACGGCGGCGCTGGGGGCGTTCGGAGTGGTCATGCTGATGACGGGGCGGAGGCGGCGGTAGGCCGGGGTGGCGGGTGGGGGGGTGACCGTCGTGTTCAGGACAGAGAGGGACCGCTCGCGGGCGCTCGCGGCTCGGGCGGTCTCGTGGCTCCGGCGCCAGGCAACCGCTCGCTGGCGCTCGCGGCTCGGGCGCCCTCGTGGCTCCGGCGCCAGGCAATCGCTCGCTGGCGCTCGCGGCTCGGGCGCCCTCGCGGCTCGTGCGGGGCGCGGCGGGCGGGGAGTCCGCTCCGCCGGGAGGGGAGGACGTTCGAACCGGGCGGGCTGCGCGGGCGTAGCATGGGCCCGTTTCTCGCGCAGGTAAAACGGCCGGGCCCGGTGCACGGGTGGCCCGTGAACCTGGTCAGGGCTTGACCGCAGCAGCCATAAGCGGCCGTCGCCCGGTGCCGCCGGTGTCCTGGCCGTTTACCAGCGCGAGCGACCCCGCAGCCCCGGTCCCCACCGGGGCTGTGTTGGTTTTGCCGCGGGCTTGGGACGGCTTGGGACGGGAGGGATCGAGCGGGGCGGCGGGTAGAATGGCTCGCGAGCGTCGTTTGGCGAAGGCGCGGGCTGGAAAGCGGGGCGCGCGAGGCGATCGTGGGCAGGGAGAGAGGGCGGTCGGAGGTTGGCCCTCACGGAGCGGCACAGATGCACACGAACATCCAGGCGGTGCTGGGGGCCGAGGCGCAGAGTCTGCTGTCTCACGAGTGCGGGACGATCCCGCGGGCGGCGCTGCACCTGCCCGGCCCGGATTTCGTGGACCGGGTGCTCCAGCACGGCGACCGTCCCCCGGCGGTGCTGCGGAACTTCGCCGCCATGCTCAATCACGGGCGGCTGAGCGGGACGGGGTACGTCTCGATCCTGCCGGTGGACCAGGGCGTCGAGCACTCGGCCGGGGCCAGCTTCGCGCCCAATCCGAGCTACTTCGACCCCGAGAACATCGTGCGCCTGGCGATCGAGGGCGGTTGCAACGCCGTGGCGAGCACCCTGGGGGTGCTCGGGATGGTCGCCCGGAAGTACGCGCACCGGATTCCCTTTCTCGTCAAGATCAATCACAACGAGCTGCTGAGCTATCCGAACATCCATGATCAGACGCTGTACGGGTCGGTGCGGCAGGCGTGGAACATGGGCGCGGTCGCGGTCGGGGCCACGATCTATTTCGGGAGCCACGAGTCGCGCCGCCAGATCGAGGAGATCGCCTCGGCCTTCGAGGAGGCCCACGCGCTGGGGATGGTGACGGTCCTGTGGTGCTACGTCCGCAACGACGCGTTCAAGATCAAGCACTATGAGGGGAAGGGGGCGGACTTCCACTCCTCGGCCGACCTCACGGGCCAGGCCAATCACCTTGGCGCGACCATCCAGGCGGACATCCTCAAGCAGAAGCTCCCGGTGAACAACGGGGGATACGCGGCGATCAACCACGGGACGTCCACCTACGGCAAGTGGGACAAGCGGGCGTACACGGACCTGGCGGGGGGTGACGAGCATGGCAAGGGCGGGCACCCCATCGACCTGTGCCGCTACCAGGTCGTCAACGGGTTCATGGGCCGGGTGCCGCTGATCAACTCGGGGGGCGAGAGCAAGGGCGAGAGCGACCTGCAGGACGCGGTGAAGACCGCGGTGATCAACAAGCGGGCCGGGGGCATGGGGCTGATCTCCGGGCGCAAGGCCTTCCAGCGTCCGCTGCACGAGGGCGTCAAGCTGCTGCACGCGATCCAGGACGTCTACCTGGACAAGGGCGTGACCGTCGCCTAGAGGTTGATCCGTCCGCGGCGGCGCCGCTCGCGTCAGCCCAGGGGGCGGAGGTGGCTGGCGACGCTGGTCCGGTAGGCCATCAGGGCCGGGGCCAGGCCCGCCAGGGCGGCCAGGACGACGGTGCCCACGAGCACCAGCAGCAGCCAGAGCGGGTCGAGGATGGGCTCGACGAGCAGGCCGACGCGGGCCTTGAGAATGCTCGCCGCCAGCCGGGACCCGACGACCGCGATGGCGATGCCGGCCAGCGCGCCCAGGGCGCCCAGCACCGCGGACTCGGTGAGCACCAGCCAGAGCACGCGCGGGCGGCTGAGCCCGAGCACGCGCAGGACCGCGATCTGGCGGCGGCGCTGCTGGATGCTCCCCGCGAGGGCGACCATGATGGAGACCGAGCTCGAGACCAGCACGACCACGGCCATCGCGAGCAGCACCTGCTCGATGTTGCCGACGACCCGGCGCAGCACCCCGATCTGCTGGCCGGGCTGGGCGACCGTGATGGAGGGGTCGCGCCGGAGCGCGTCGAAGACGGGCTGGAGCGAGGCCGACGACGCGGCGCCGGGGCGCGTGGGCACGGCCAGGTAGATGCCGGTGATGAGCCTGTCCTGGTCGGTGAGGTCCTCGGAGTAGACGTGGATGTGCTCGCCGGGGTTCTCGCGCTCCAGGCGGTCCATTGCGTGGAGGATCCAGGAGCTCTCGAGGTGGGTGAAGAGGGCCTGGTCGTGGGCCGAGCCGGTGGGCTCGAGGATGCCGACGACGGTGAAGTTGAACTCGTCGTGCTCGTGGAGGCCGCCGGACTCGGTCGAGGCGCCGTGGGAGAGGACCAGCTCGTCGCCGAGGGAGAGGCCGCGGGCGGCGGCCGCGGCGGAGCCGACGACGACCTCGAACTCGTCGTCGAACTCGGGGGCGAGGAAGCGGCCCTCGGCGAGCCGGAAGGGGCGGCCCGGGACGGGCTGGAACTTTTCGAAGAACTCGGGGGTGGTGGCGAGGACGGGCTGCCCGCGGAAGGAGTCGCCGTACTGCACGGGGATGGCGAACTCGAAGGGGAACGAGCCGGCGATCTGCTGGTACTTGGGCCACTCGATGGGGCGCTGCGGGGGGTTGGCGTAGAAGACCCCGTTGAGCAGCGCCACCAGGGGGCTCGCGTCGCGGCTGACCAGGATGTGCATGTTGCCGGTGCCGCGATCGAAGGCGCGGCGCCACGAGTCGCGCAGCGAGAGGAGGACCAGCAGGAGCGCGACCGCGACGGCCACCGTGGCGATGGTCGCGACGGTGGAGAAGAGCCGGGAGCGGAGCGAGCGGCGGATGATGGTGAGGTCGGTGAGGGGCATGGCTTGGCTACGGCCGCGGGGTCGCCTCCGCGGGGCGCCCGGCGCCGGGCGCGGCGGAGGCGACGGCACCCAGCACGAGGCGGCGCTCGAAGCGCGGGAGGAGCGCGGGGTCGTGGCTCACGAGCAGGAGGGCGGCCCCGCGGCGCCCGCAGGCCTCCTGGATGAGCGCCACCGCGGCGGCGGCGTTCTCGGGGTCGAGGCTGGCGGTGGGCTCGTCGGCGAGCACCAGCTCCGGGGCGCAGGCCAGGGCCCGGGCGACCGCGACGCGCTGCTGCTGTCCGACCGAGAGGGCGTCGGGGTCGGCGGCGTGGCGCACGATGCCCAGGGTCGAGAGCAGCTCGGCGGCGCGGGGCCTGTGCTCGCGGGCCGGGATGTCCGAGACCATCATGGCGGCCATGACGTTCTCGAGCGCCGAGAAGCCGTGCAGGAGGTTGAACGTCTGGAAGATCATCCCGACGTGCCGCCCGCGGAAGCGGTCGCGGGCGGGGCCGCGCAGGGCGTGGATGTCCTGCCCGGCGACGCGGACGCTCCCGCCCGCGGGGTCGAGGAGCCCCGCGACGAGGTACAGGAGCGTGGACTTGCCGCGGCCCGAGGGGGCGGTGACCAGGAGCTGGGCCCCCGGCTCCAGCGTGAGGGCGGGAAGATCGACCACCCAGGAGGGCGGCGCCCCGGGGTCGTCCCCGCGGCGGACCGGGTAGCGGTACTTGAGGTCTGAGATGGCCAGCGCGGGCGTGGACACGGCGGGGCATTATTGCGGGCAACGTGACGCCGTATGCTGCGCGAGGTGGCCCCTCACCCGGAGCGCCGGCATGACCCGTCGCACGCGCGCGATCCTGACCCTCGCAGCCATCTCTCTCGGGGGGTGCATCGAGACTTGGCACGGCGTGCGATCGTTCGATCTGATCGACAACGACTCACGGTGGTGGCCGCAGTGGACGCTCGTGGCGGGCATGCCCGCGCTCGGTGGGCCGCACGCGTACGAGTTCGATCTTGGCCAGCCACCGCCGGGAATGGCCGAGCTGCGCATCGTCACCGGAATATCGCCGCCCTACCCGGAGTCGTTCGCTCCCCGCACCCGCGTGCGCGTCGTGATTCGCGACCAGCGTGGGCAGACCGTCGTCGACATGGATGGCGTGCTCGGGCGCGACTGGCAGCCGCGCCAGGAACCGATGGACTTTGGTTACGTGCCGGTGCCGGAGCGCGTTTTCACCGTGAAGCCCGGCCAGATCCTGCGGGCGACCATCGAGGTCGACCCCCCCGCGGGAGAGACCGAGGAGCGGATCATGATTACCTTGCGTGCGGGCGGGGGGCACGCGCCGGCGATCTGAGACGCCGGTGGAGGGCCGAGCCTTCACGGCCGGGCGGGCGGGGCGCCGGCACAAAAAAACCCGCGGGCCTTGCGACCCGGGGTTGCGCTCTTTCGAGCTTCCGCCCGGCTCGAGCGCCGGGCGACGTGCACGTCGGTTGTATCCGCTACGAGGCGCCGGCGCCGACGGGGAGGGCCCCGCCGCCGCCCTTGCCCTTCTCCTTGGGCGGCTCGCCCGGCTCGACCGGGCGGGCGTCGAAGAAGAGGTGGTCCGGGGTCATGGTGATCTTGCCGGAGATCGGGTCGGTGACCGGCTCGCCCTCGGCCTTGTGGCTCACGACGAGCCGGGCCGGGGGCTTGAAGTCGCCCTGGAGGAGCATCTCGGAGAGGGGGTCCTCGACGAACTGGCCGATGGCGCGGCGGAGGGGGCGGGCGCCGAAGTCGGGGCTGTATCCCTTTTCGATGAGGAAGTCCTTGGCGGTCTGCTCGAGGTCGAGCGTCACGCCCTGCTGGGCCAGGCGCTTGCCGACCTTGGAGATCTCGAAGTCGACGATGGAGACGAGGTCTTCCTTGGTGAGGGGGCGGAAGACGACCACGTCGTCGAGGCGGTTGATGAACTCGGGGCGGAAGAACCGCTCGATCTCCTTCATGAGGATGGTCTTGATGTTCTCGAAGCTGGCCTCGGTGCCGCGGCGGCCGAACCCGAACCCGCCGCCGCCCTTGATGAGGTCGGCCCCGATGTTGCTCGTCATGATCATGATGGTGTTGCGGAAGTCGACGTGCCGCCCGAACGAGTCGGTGAGGCGGCCCTCCTCCATGATCTGCAGGAGCATGTTGAAGACGTCGGGGTGGGCCTTCTCGACCTCGTCGAGGAGGATGACCGAGTAGGGGCGCCGGCGCACGCGCTCGGTGAGCTGGCCGCCCTCCTCGTAGCCGACGTAGCCGGGGGGCGCGCCCACCAGGCGGCTGACGTTGTGCTTCTCCATGTACTCGGACATGTCGATCTGCACCAGCGCGTTCTCGTCGCCGAACATGAACGCCGCCAGCTTCTTCGCCAGGAGCGTCTTGCCCACCCCCGTCGGCCCCGCGAAGATGAACGACCCGATC
>DASPKO010000161.1:0-23747 GCA_035628055.1 Phycisphaerales bacterium | reverse complement strand
CGCTCCGAAGGGCGTGGGTTCGCCATCGGTCACGTCGAGGAGCGTGACCGCATGCCCCTGCGAGGCCAGGAGGGCGATGGCGCCGCCCATGCCCAGCTCCTGGTCATCGGGATGGGGCCCCACTACGAGGATGTTCATGCGGCGCTCCGCTCAGTCCTCGGGGGCGGCGACGACGACCAAGCCGATGAGCTCCCCCCCGGACTCGACCTGGGCCTGCACGAGCGTGTCGGGCTTCTCGGTGGCGAAGAACCCGCCGCCGCGGAACTCGGCGCCGAACCGGTCGGTGAACTCGGCGAGTGGGAGCTCGATGGACTCGGCGACCGCGAGGCCCGGGAACTCGCGGCTGTACCAGCGATTGAGCCAGAGGCGTCCGGGAGGGATGTGCCGGGCGGTGGTGTTGGTGAGGGTGAGGCGGTTGTCGGCCAGGAAGGCCTGGACGTCGAGCTGGGTGGCCTGGGGAAAGCCGTCGGGGAAGGCGGGGCCGGCGCGGTCGAGGTTGACGGGCGGCGCGGCGCAGCCCCCGGGCGCGCCCGCGAGCGGGACGGCGAGGAGGAGCGGCGTCAGGAGGCGGAGCGTGAGGGTGGGTCGCGTCGGCACGGTCGTACTATCGCAGGAATGGCCTGCACGGGCAACAACGCGACCCCGCCGGGCCCGGCGGAGGCTCCCGGCGCCGAGCGGATCGACCCGCTGGAGGCCGCGGCCCAGGCCGCGGAGCGCGGCGTGGACGCGCGGCTGCGGCGCTGGGTGCCGGGTTTGGATGCGCCGTTCGTGCAGGCCGGGCTCGCGGGATACTCCGACGCGGCGATGCGGATCATGGCGCGCCGGCACGGGTGCCCGATGTGCGTGACCGAAGCCTTGCTGGACCGCGCCCTCCTGGGGGGCGGGCGCGGCTTCGACAAGGCCGACCTCGAGCTCATTCGCGACAACGTGCCCGGCGGGGAGGAGGACCGCCCGCTGGTTGGCCAGCTCATCGGCAGCGACCCGGACGAAATGGCCGTGGCGGCACTGAAGATGATCGAGCAGGGGGCGCGGGCGGACCGCGAGTACCGTCGGCTGGCGTACGGGGAGAACGGCGGCCCGCGCGCGACCGAGATCGGGATCCGGAGCGACGAGGCGCCGGGGCGCCTTGGTGCCCCGGGGGCGGGCCGAGCGTCGTGGGTGAATCCGGCGGTTCCGGCGACGTCGCCGGAGGGGGAACCCTTGGGGTTCGCCTCGATCGAGGTGAACCTGGCCTGCCCGGTGAAGAAGATCCAGGCCAAGGCCCGCGGGGGTCACTGGCTCGCCGAGCCGGAGGGGGCGATCGCGATCCTGCGGGCCGTGCGGGCGGCCGTGCCGGCGGGGACGGCGTGCAGCGTGAAGCTGCGCCGGGCCTTCGACGACACGCCCGAGCAGGCGCGGAACTTCGAGGTCATCTTCGAGGCCGCCTACGAGCTGGGCTACGCCTGGGCGACGGTGCACGCGCGCACGGTGGCGCAGAAGTACATGGGCCCCTCGCGCTGGGCCTGCCTGCGCGACCTGGTGCGCCGGCACCCCGACCGGCCGGTGCTCGGCTCGGGGGACGTGTGGGAGGCGGGCGACATCTTCCGGATGCTGGCGTACACGGGGGTGTCGGCCGTGTCGGTGGCGCGGGGGTGCATCGGGAACCCGTGGCTGTTCCGGCAGGCCCGGGCGATGCTCGCGGGGCGCGCACCCGAGCCGCCCACGGTCGCCGAGCAGGGGAGCGTGCTCCGCGAGCACTACCGGCTGGCCAGCGCCCTGGTGGGCGAGGGGTCGGCCTCGCGCACGATGCGGAAGTTCGGCATCCGCTTCGCGGCCCATCATCCGCGCGGCGAACAGGTGCGGCAGCGGATGATCGGGGCGGCCTCGGCCCCCCAGTGGTGGAGCGTGCTCGACGAGTTCTACGGGGAAGAGCCCGCGGGAGCCGGGGCGGCCGCGGGCTCGGTCGGCCGGGTCGCGGCGGGCGGATAGGATCAAAAACCATGGCGTGGATCACCAAGGACAGCGCGGGCGCCGCGGTGGGGCGCCGGGCCGAGCCGTACCTCACCGAACAGATGCGCGACCGCCTCACGCGCGAGATCCTGCCGCGGTACGAGGTGAAGCAGGGGGCGCTGCTGCCGGCGCTCCACATGGTGCAGCACGAGTACTCGTGGATCCCCCCGCAGGCGCTCGAGGAGATCGCGGCGTTCTTCGGGCTCAAGCCGGCCGACGTGCTGGACACGGCGAGCTTCTACGAGGAGTACTGGCTGAGGCCGCGCGGGAAGCACCTGGTGGCGGTCTGCCGGTCGATCGCCTGCGAGTTCTGCGGGCACCGCGAGGTGACCGAGGCGTGCAAGGCGGCGCTGGGGATCGACGTGGGAGAGACGACCCCCGACGGCCAGTTCACGCTGATCGAGATCGAGTGCCTGGGCTCGTGCGGGACGGCCCCGGCGATGCTGGTCGACGAGACGCTGCACGAGAACGTGACGCCCCAGAGCGTGGCCGGGCGGGTGCGCCCGGCCGAGACGGCGGGCGGTCACGCCCATGGCCAGGCCGGGGCCGGCGCCGCGGGGACCGCGCCGGCTCCGAGGCCGCCGGGGTCCCGGCGCTGAGGCCGCGCCCGGGCCGGCTATCGGTCCTGGGGATGTCCTGAAATGTGAGGCCGGGTGGGGCGGCGGCGTACGCGGGGTCGGGGTGCGCGGTTCTGCCCGATTGGTGGCGGGATTGCGGGCAAAATCCCGCGGGTGCGGGCGCCGAGGCGGTGCTATATCATGCTTCGGGGCCGGGGGAAACGACGCGGCCCATAGGCCCGCCGGAGGAGCGCACGATGGCAGCGACCGTCACCGGGCCGATCGGCGGGAAGCACGCGGCGGGGAGCGCTGGAGCGGGCGCCGACGGGGCGGTGGCCGGCGCCAAGAAGGGCGTGCCGGCGACGCTGTACCTGGACAACTTCGCGGCCAACACGGCGGACCAGGGCGAGAAGCCGATCGTGTACGTCAACGGGCGGTTTGTGCCCAAGGGCGAGGCCCGCGTGAGCGTGTACGACCACGGGCTGCTGTACGGGGACGGGGTCTTCGAGGGCATCCGCATCTACCGGGGGCGGATCTTCAAGTGCCAGTCGCACATGGACCGGCTGTGGCGCTCCGCGGAGGCGATCAAGCTGCGCATCCCGCTCACGCAGTCCCAGATGGTCGAGGTGATGCGCCAGTGCGTGCGCGCCAACGACCTGGTGGAGGGGTACATCCGCCTGCTGGTGACGCGCGGGGCCGGCACGCTCGGGCTCAACCCGCAGAAGTGCCCCGTGGCCGGGGTGATGTGCGTGGCCGACCAGATCGCGCTCTACCCGGCCGAGATGTACAAGACGGGGATGAAGATCGTGGTGGCGCGCCGGCCGCGCATCCCCATCCCGTGCCTGGACCCGCGGGTCAAGAGCCTGAACTACCTGAACAACATCCTCGCGAAGGTCGAGGCCCTCGAGGCGGGGTGCCTCGAGGCGGTGATGCTCAACCTGGAGGGCCAGGTGAGCGAGTGCACGGGGGACAACATCTTCATCGTGCGCGACGGGGTGGTGATAACGCCCCCGTCGGAGGCGGGCATCCTCGAGGGCGTGACGCGCAAGTTCGTGCTCGACGAGCTGTGCCCCGCCTGCGGGCTCCGCAGCGAGGTCCGCAACCTCCGCATCGAGGACGTCTACGCGGCCCAGGAGGTCTTCCTCACCGGGTCGGCGGCGGAGATCATCGCGGTGACGCAGGTCGGGGACCGGGTCATCGGCGGCGCCGCCGGGGGCGGCAAGGGCGAGGGCCCGGTCACCGCCAAGCTGCGCGCGGCGTTCCGCCGGGTGGTGACGGCGGACGAGATCCCCGAGGACTGAGCCCGGACGGGGAGGCTGGCGGGCCTCGCTAGCAGGCCTTGTCGGGGCCATCGGCCTCGTCGGACTCCCCATCGCCCAGGGCGCCCCATTGATCGCGGGGCAGGTGGCGGTGGTGGATTCTGACCACGCGGGCGAGCTGCTCGGCGAAGAGCTGGGTCACGGTGCGCAGCTCGCGCAGCAGCCCCGCCGGGAACTGGCTCGCGACGTCCCGGAAGAGCATGAGCACGGCGAGGCACTCGGGCTTGGGATCGCTCTGCCCGGGGCGGGCCCGGCAGGCCGCCGCCACCACGCCCGACTCTCCCAGCCAGACGGCGTTGTCGCCGAGGTGAGAGGCGACGGCCTCGCGGGTGGGGAGGTGGAGGATCCCGGTGGCGTTCTCGAGGCGCGGGGCCACGGCGCCGGCCAGGTGATCCAGGAGCAGGTCGGCGGTGTCGCGCGGGCAGTCGTAGTTGACGTAGGCGCCGAGGGTAAAGTCGCCGCTGGTGGTGGGGAGGAAGACCGCGGCGTTGGTGGGGCCCGAGCGTGAGAGGATGAACTCGAGGGTGGCGCGGAGGAGGGACTCGATGTCCAGCTCGCGCCGGATGATCCCGCCGAACTCTTGGGTGATGGTCGCTTGGTTCATCCCGGTGCCTCGGAGGGGGACGGTGGCCGGGCCAACCATCGGTGGTTTTGCAAGCCGGGGTGCGCGGTGAAGGGCCCGGGGCGCGCGCGGGCGCCGGCACAGACCGGCGCGGCGGTTCCTGCGGGCTCGGGCAGGTCCGGGAATCTGTCCCCCCCGCCCCGGCCCGGGCAGATTCCGCGCGTGCCGCCGTCCGCGCTCACTCGCCGAGGATCTTCTTGCGGCGGAGCACGTGGTGGTAGTGCTGGGCGAAGCGGTGGGCCTCGTCGCGGATGGCCTGGCACAAGCGCAGCGCCGGGTTCTCGCGGCCCAGGCGGATCGGCTCGGCGCGGGCCTGGACGAAGAGGAGCTCTTCCTTCTTGGCCAGCGAGATGACCATCGGGGGACGCAGATCGAGCTGGGCGAAGGCCTCCAGGGCGGCGTGGAGCTGGCCCAGGCCGCCGTCGATCAGGATCACGTCGGGGTAGAGCTCGGCACCCTTGCCGGCCTCGCGGTAGCGCCGGCTGACCACCTCGCGGATGGCGGCGTAGTCGTCGTTCCCGCCCTCCACGGAGCGGATGCGGAAGCGCCGGTAGTCCTCCTTGAAGGGACGGCCGTCGACGAACGAGACCTTGCTGGCGACGGTCTCGCCGCCCTGCAGGTGGGCGATGTCGATCCCCTCGATGACGCGGATGGGCTGGTCGAGGTCGAGCAGCTTCTGGAGGGCGCGGACGCCGCGCAGGGCGTCGGCGTAGGAGATCTCGGTCTCGGGCTGCCAGCGGTCGCTCGGGCGGGCCCGGTGGTCGAGCTTTTCGAGGGCGCGGACCTGGTCGCGCAGGGCGGCGGCCTTCTCGAACGAGAGGTTTTTGGCGGCGAGGGTCATCTCCTCGCGCATCTCGCGGAGCATGACCGAGCGCTTGGTGCCCAGGAAGCGGACGAAGCGGTCCACGTCCTGGGCGTAGGCGGCGGCGGTGATTTTGGCGGCGCACGGGGCCGTGCACTGGCCGATGCTGTGGAGGATGCAGGGGCGGAAATAGATGTTGCGCGGGTCGCTCTCGACGATGTCGAGCGCGCAGGTGCGGAAGCGGAAGACCCGCTGGAGGAGCTGGACGGCCTCGCGGAGCGCGCCCACCGCGGTGAAGGGGCCGAAGACCCTGGCCCCCTTGACGAGCGGGTCCGACAGGTCGCGGGTGATGAAGACGCGGGGGAAGTCCTCGCGCTGCGTGATGACCAGGTACGGGAAGGTCTTGTCGTCGGTGAGGCGGATGTTGAAGCGCGGCTTGATGTCCTTGATGAGCCGATTCTCGGCCAGCAGGGCCTCCCACTCGCCCTCGCAGTCCAGCGTGTCGAAGTCGTGGACCAGCTCGAGCATGGGCTGCTTCTTGAAGCCCAGGTCGGCCGAGGGGACGAAGTAGCTGCCCACGCGGTCGCGGAGCGAGGCGCCCTTGCCGACGTAGACGACCACGCCCTTGTGGTCCTTCATCAGGTAGACGCCGGGCCCCGCGGGGAGAGCGCGGGCCTTGCGCAGCAGGCGGGCCAGGCGCTCTTCCCGCGACTCGGAGCCCCAGGGCGGGGGCGCGTCCGCGGGGAGGAAGCCCTCGCGGTCCGGGATGGGAGTGTCGGGATCGTCGGCCACGGGGAAGTTTAGGGAAACGCCGGCGGGCGGCCGGCAAGCGTCGGACCGCGGCTGGGAAGCGCACGAGCCGCGAGCGCGCGCGAGCGGTCCTTCAGGCGGCAGGGTGACGGCTCGGCAGGCGACACTGGCGCGCCCCCGAGCGGGGCCGGCCCGGGGTGGATAGGTCGGCGCACGGGCGGAAGCGGGGCAAAAAGCAACGCAGGCCGGGGCGGCCCGGCCTGCGTTGAGGGTCAGTGGTTGCACGCCTGCGAGGCGCGCGGGCGGGTTGGCCCCCCGGCTAGGCCTTGTTCTTGAGCGCCTCGTCGATGACCTTGACCATCTTGTCGTAGTTCTTGGGGTCGTAGCCGACCTCCTTGTAGATGACCGTTCCGTCGGGCCCGACGATGATGAAGACGGGGATGCCGGTGACGCCGTAGTCCTTGGCGACGTCATCGCCCTTCATGAGCAGGCCGTAGGTGTACTTGTTGTCGGACATGTACTTGGCGGCGTCGCCCTTCTCCCAGGTGTTGACGCCGAAGACCGCCACGCCCTTGTCCTTGTACGCCTCGTGGAGCTTCTGCACGTCGGGCATGGCCTTCTTGCAGGGAGGGCACCAGGTGGCCCAGAAGTCCATGACGACGATCTTGCCCTTGTAGTCGGCGAGCTTGTGCTCCTTGCCGGCGGAGTCCTTCAGGGTCCAGGCGGGCGCGGGGTCGCCAATGCTGGGGCCGCCCTGCTTGCCGCGGCGCTGGCCGGGCTTCTCCTCCTGCCTGGGCTTCTCGCCCTCCTGCCGCGGCTTCTCCTTGTCGGGAGCCTTGGGAGCGGGCTTCTCGGGCTGAGTGCCCGTGCCGGGCTGCGCGAGCAGGGTCAGGGGCGAGAGCGCCAGGGCCGAGATGCCGGCCAGGATCGTGAGTTTCATGCGAATCCTCCTTCGGTTGGTTGACCGTGTCGATGACGGGCTTGGTGTGCGGGTGCCCCCGTCTCAAGGGTAGGGCAAGGGCGGCGCCGGGGGCGCCAGCGGCTGGGCGCGGCCTAGACGCGGGCGCGGAGCAGGTCGCGGATCTCCTCGAGCAGAACCTGGTCCCGGGTGGGGGCGGGCGGCGTGGCGGGCGGGGCCGCCGCGTCGCGCCGGCGGAGCCTGTTGATTGCCTTGACCATCAGGAAGACGCACAGCGCCAGGATGGCGAAGTTGAGGCAGACGGTCAGGAAGTTCCCGTAGGCCAGCACGGGCCCCATCTCGCGGGCCGTCTCGAGGGAGGGCGGGACGGCCTGGCCGTCGACCACGCGGGTCGCGGCACGGATCTTGTCGTTGGTGGCGCTGGTGAGCCCGACGTAGAGGTTGCTGAAGTCGGCCTTGCCGGCGATGCCGACGACCGGCATGATGACGTCGCGCACGAGGGCGGCGACGATGGTGCCGAAGGCCCCGCCGATGATCACGCCCACGGCGAGGTCGATGACGTTGCCGCGGAGCGCAAACTCGCGGAACTCTTTGACAAGGCCCATGCGGCTCTCCTCGAAAAGGCGCCCCGAGGGACCGCGGGCGCCGGGTGAGCCGGCACGATACCGGAAAGAAAGAAGTGGAGCCGGGGGGAGTCGAACCCCCGTCCCGAACAGTCGGCCTGCGGCCTCTACGCGTGTATCCGATGATTTGATGTCGGTCCCTGGGCTGCCATCGGCAGCATCCCCTTGGGACCCGGTCCCCGGCTGAGTTCTCCCGCTTCGCCCGGAGGCACCACTGGCGGGAAGAGCCCGAAATCAGCGTTTCGCGCCCGCTCGGGCGACGGACACGAAACGTTGCGGCCTAGTTAGGCCGCAAGAGCATAACCGCTGTTGGCAGTTATAAGTGTTGCATGCTTTTTTACGAGGCCGGCATGCTCCTCGACGCGCCACCACAGACCGGGCTTGCCCGGTCGAATGCCGTATCGGCCCCAGATGTCAAAGAGACCCGTGTCAAAGAGACCCGCGCTCACCCGCGCGGCCCCGCAGATGGTACGCCCGGGCCGGCCCCGGGTTCGCGGCGCCGGTCACCGCCCGCGGGCGCCGGGTGACCCCCGGGACCGGCGGGCCAGGCCCACGGCTGGCCCGGCGTGTATCCGATCAGGTCGTAGAGCTCGGCCCGGGTCTGCATCTGGTCAAGGAACGCCGCGACCGAGCCATCCGCGGCGAGAGTCTCCAGGGCCCGCGTGACGGCTCCCATGGCGACGCGGAGCAGAGAGACGGGGAAGATGACCACGTGATACCCCATCTGCGCGAAGCTCGCCAGCGGGATGAGGGGCGTCTTGCCGAACTCGGTCATGTTGGCGAGCAGGAGCACGTGCGGGGCGCTCGCCGAGAGCTCGCGGGCGAAGCGGGCGAACTCGTCCGGGCTGGTCAGGCCCTCGGGGAAGAGGAGCTCGGCGCCGGCCTCGGCGTAGGCCTTGGCGCGGTCGAGGGCCGCCTGGAGCCCCTCGACGCCCCGGGCGTCGGTTCGGGCCCCGACGATGATCGGCGCAGGAGGCTCCGCGGGCGCCGGGGCCTGATCGCGAGCGGCCCGGGCGGCCCAGCGGACCTTCTCGACCATGTGCTCGGTGGGGATGAGTGTCTTGCCGTCGAGGTGACCGCAGCGCTTGGGGAAGACCTGATCCTCGATGTGCAGGGCGGCCGCCCCGGCGCGTGCGTACTCGATCACGGTCCGGCGGACCATCTCGGCCTCGCCGAAGCCGGTGTCGGCGTCGGCGATGACCGGCAGCCCGGCGGCGTCGCCGGCCTCGCGCACGACGCGGGCGAGATGCTCGAGCGTGAGCAGCCCCACGTCGGGCACTCCCGCGGAGACACTGGTGGCGGCACCGGAGACGTAGCAGGCGCCGAAGCCGGCGCGGGCGATGGCCCGGGCGCACAGAGCGCTAAAAGCGCCCGGCGCGGCCACGCAGCCGCGGGCCTTGACCAGGTCGCGGAGGCGCTGGGCCGGGGTCGCGCACGGGACCGGTTCGGACATGCGCCCATGTTAGTCGTGCGAGCAGGCCGGTCCCGGCGGGAGCGGCTCTACGCTTGGCCAGCGCGGCCTCTGGCGAAGGTCGGAGGGCGTCGGACTGAAGGGAGGTGTGCGGTGGCGAAGGTGGCCCTGGTGCTGTCGGGGTGCGGCTTCCTGGACGGGGCGGAGATCACCGAGTCGGTGAGCTGCCTCGTGCACCTGAGCCGACTGGGTGCGACAGTCCGCTGCTTCGCCCCGGACAAGCCGCAGGCGGACGTGGTGGACCACCGCGCGGGCAAGCCCCTGCCCGGGCAGGCCCGGAACGTGCTGACCGAATCGGCCCGGATCGCGCGCGGAGCCATCGAGCCGCTGGGGGCGCTCGACCCGGACGACTTCGACGCGGTGGTCTTCCCGGGCGGGTACGGGGCGGCGAAGAACCTGTGCGACTTCGCCTCGGCCGGCGCCCGCTGCACCGTCGACCCGGAGGTGAAGCGGGTGCTCACGCGGTTCCACCAGGCAGGCAAGCCGATCGGCCTCTGCTGCATCGCGCCGATGCTGGTGGCGCGGGTGCTGGGAGTGCGCGCGGGCGGCCCGGGCGTGTGCGTCACCGCGGGGTGCGACCCGGGCGTCGCCGAAGCGGTCGCGGCCATGGGCTCGACCCATGTCGACAAGCCCGTGGACGAAGCGCATGTGGACGAGGCGCACAACGTGGTGACGGCCCCGGCGTACATGTACGGCGAGGCGACGCCCCACGACGTCTTCCGGGGCATCGGGGAGATGATCGAGCAGGTCGTCGGCCGCGCGGCCCGGGACGGCGGCGCCGCCCGAACGACCGCGGGGCGCGCGGGCTAGCGGTCGCTCGCCCGGGCGGACGGCGCCGGTTCGCGGAGCTGCTGCTCGGCCCGGCCGAGCATCGAGTCGGCCCAGGAGAGGCCGATCGGCACGCCGAGGAACGCCCCGGCCGCCACGTCGAGGGGCAGCGGCAGCGCGAGCTTGAAGAGCCTGCCGGAGATAGCGGCGGCGACCGGGCCGCCCGCGCCGGCGGGCACGATCAGGGCCGTCAGGGGCCCGAGCGCGGCCAAGAGGCCCAGGGGGAGAAACCAGGCGGCGGCCGGCGCCGCGGGGGCGGCGAGCCGTCCGACCAGCCCCGACGCGATCCCCGCGAGAGCGGCGGCGGCCAGGCACTGGCCTTTGGCGGGCTCGGCGGCGACGGCGAGGATGATCGCCGCGGCGGCGGCGGTGGCCATGCCCAGGCCAAGCAGGGTCGAGGGCGCCAGCAACCACGCCCGTGCCGGGACGGTGGCGGGATCGGGGCGGGGGCGCGCCGTCCGGCCGACCAGCACCGCGGCCCCCGCCATGAGCGCTGCTATCACCAGGCCCTCGAGCGCCAGGACGCGAAAGACCCCCGGGGAGCGCACGGAGCGCAGAACCTGGTCGATGGAGCCGGTGGTCGCCGCGGCCCAGACGAGCACGAGCCCGGTGGCAAAGAGCCCACCTGCCAGGCCCGCGCCCGGGCCCAGCACGCCGGCGGCCAGGCATCCGGTCGCGAGGGCCAGGAGCCAGATGGCCAGCAGCAGGCCCAGGCCGAGGAGCGGACGGGCCGAGGCCAGGGGTGTGGCGGGGCCCCCGTCAGCCGCCGCGATCATCCCGGCGAGCCACCCCGCGACCGGTCCGACGGCCAGGAGTGCGAGGGCCGGAACACTCCACCACAGCATGGTCGCGAGCACGGGGTGACGGCGGGTTGCCGGGGCCTGGGGAGCGGTCATGCCCGCGAGGATAGCGGCCGCTCCTCGCCACGCGGCGCGGAGAGCGCGCCGCGTCCGAGGGCTGTACCATGACCGGCGGGGCGGCTTGGAGGCTCGGCATGAGCAGGATCGAGGCCGGCCCCGCGACCGAGCCGGTGGCGACACGGCACGGGGTGATGCTGACTGCTCAGGACCTCATCGACGACCTGGTGTGGCCGAAGCTCTTCCAGGCGGGGAGCTTGGCCCTGGGGGCGTCGCGGCTGGGGCTGGCGCTCTTTGGCGTGGTGCTGGCGCGGGCGCTGTGGGCGCTGGGGCGGATGGTGCTCGGTCCGCCCGCCGACCCCGCCCCCGGGGCGGCGCTGCGCGGCGCTGGGGGCGAGCTGGCCGGAGCGGTCGCGGCGTTGGACGCCCCCGCCGCCGCCCGGGGCATGTACGACCTGTTCATCCGGGCGCCTGTGCGGGAGTTCGCCGAGCATCCTGCCTGGGCGACGCTGGGAGTGCTGGTGGTGACGCTGCTGCTGCTGGTCGTGTGCGCGATCGCGCGCTCCGCCGCCGTGCGCTTCGCGACCGGGCGCGAGCCGGGGTGGGAGGCCGCGGTCGCCTTCGCGCTGGGGCGCTGGCGCTCGGTGCTGGGCGCCGTGCTGGCCCCGGTCCTGCTGGTGCTGGTGATCGCGGGCCTGCTGGCGCTGTTCGGCCTGGTCTTCCTCCAGCTCACCGGGCTGAACGTGGTGGGGGGCCTGCTCTACCCGCTGGCCCTGCTGCTGGGGCTGCTGGGGGCGTGCCTGATGGGTGCGGTGCTGGTGGGGCATCCGCTGCTGGTGCCGGCGGTGGCGTGCGACGGCGCCGACACCATCGACGCGGTGCAGCGCGCGGGCGCCTACGTGCTGGCGCGCCCGCTGCGGGTGGCGCTCTACGCGGCGCTGCTGGCGGCGCTCGGCCTGCTGGCCCTGTTCGCCGTGGCCGTCGTGCTGCTCCTGGCGGTGCACCTGACCGGGCGGGCGGGGCAGAGCTGGTCGGGGCCGCCGGCGCGCCAGAACTGGACGGACGATCTCACGGCCTGGCTGGTCGGGCTGTGGTCGCTGATCCCGCTGGGGCTCCTGTGGGCGTACGCCCTGAGCTACTGGTCGTGCGCCTCCACGCTGCTCTACCTTGCCGTCCGGCGCGCCGCGGACGGGCAGGAGATGCGCCAGATCGCGCCCGCGCGCGGGGTGGTTGAGGCGGCGGCGGTCCCGTAAGGAGTGCCCGTGCGCGGGGGGCGGGCTGAATAGCCCGGTGCGCGGGGGCTTGCTATATTGACCGCGGCCGGGACGGTCGGTCGTGCGGGGTTTTGCCGGGGTCGGGTCTGCCCGGCCTGTCCTGCCCAACGGGAGAACGCGCCGTGACCGAGCAGGAAATCGAGGCCAAGGTGATCGAGATCGTGGCGAGCCAGATGTCGGTGGACAAGTCACAGATCACGCGCAACACGAGCTTCGTGGAGGACCTGAGCGCCGACAGCCTCGACGTGGTGGAGCTGGTCATGTCGCTCGAGGACGCGTTCGACACGGACATCCCCGACGAGAAGGCCGAGAAGATCAAGACCGTGGGCGAGGCGGTGGATTACATCAAGCAGGCCCAGGCGGGGAGCTGAGGGCCGGGGCCGGGCGGCGCCCGAACCAGACATGGCACGAGCGACGCGAAGCGAGCCGCGGGTCGTGATCACGGGGATGGGGGCGGTCACCAACCTCGGTCACGACGCGCGCTCGACGTGGGAGGCCATGCGCGAGGGGCGGAGCGGGATCGGGCGCATGGAGGGCCCGGAGTTCGACCGCTACGCCGGCGCCTGGTCGGTGCACGCCGCGGGGCAGGTGCGCCACCTGGACATCGGCACGTGGCTCGACCCGCGCGAGGCGCGCCGGACCGACCGGTTCGCCATTCTCGGCCTGATCGCCGCCGCGCAGGCCGTGCAGGACTCCGGGATCGACTTCGCGCGTGAGAACCCCGAGCGCTGCGGGGTGGTGGTGGGCTCGGGCGTGGGGGGCATCCACACCATCGAGGAAGGCGTGCTGGTGATGGTGAACCGGGGCCCGGACCGGATCAGCCCCTTCACGGTCCCCCGGCTGATGGCCAACGCGGCCACCGGGCTGATCTCGATCCGGTTCGGGCTGCAGGGCCCCGGCACGACCCACGTGACGGCCTGCGCCAGCAGCGGGCACGCCCTCGGGGACGCGCTGGGCCTGCTGCGCCGGGGGCGCGTCGACGTCATCGTGGGCGGGGGGGCCGAGGCCGCCGTCTCGCCCCTGTGCGTCGGCGCCTTCATGACCATGAGCGCCCTGAGCAAGTGGAACGGCGACCCGACCAAGGCCAGCCGCCCCTTCGACAGGTCGCGCGACGGCTTCGTGCTGGCCGAGGGGGCCGGGATGTTCGTGCTCGAGACCCTGGAGCACGCCCGGGCCCGCGGCGCCAACATCTACGCCGAGCTGGTCGGCTACGGCAACAGCTCGGACGCCGGGCACATCACCGCGCCCGATCCGGCGGGCCGCGGCGCCGGGCGCTCGATGCGCTGGGCCCTCGAGGACGCGGGCATCGGGCCCGAGGAGATCGGGTACATCAACGCCCACGGCACCAGCACGCCCAAGGGCGACGAGGCCGAGGTCGAGGCCGTGCTCGCACTCTTCGGCGACCAGGCCCGGGCCTCGCGCGGGGGGCGGCTCATGATGAGCTCGACCAAGAGCATGCACGGGCACGCCCTGGGGGCCTCGGGCGCGGTCGAGTCCATCGCCTGCGTGCACGCGGTGCGCGACGGGGTGGCCCCGCCCACCATCAACCTCGAGAACCCCGACGAGGGGTTCGACATGGACTTCGTGCCCGGCACGGCCCGCGAGCGCCCCATCCGCTACGCCATGAACAACACCTTCGGGTTCGGCGGGCACAACGTGACGCTGGTCTTTGCCCGCTGGGAGGAGTGAGCGCGCGGCGTGGGGGTTCACGGGTTCGACGGCGCGGCGCGCGTCTCCGTCGGGGGCCGACCGGCGGGGACCAACCGAGGACCGCCGCCTCGGCGCCGGCGCGCAAAGGAAAACCGCCCCACGCGGTCCGGACGTGTCCGGGGCTGCGGGGGGCGGCTCGTTAGGAGAAGCTCAGAGCGGGAAGGCGATCAGCGCTCGTTGCTGAACCAGTCGTCCAGCCGCTGGTCGGTGCTCATCGTGTTCTGCCGGGCGAGCTGCTGCGGCCGCTCGATGTCCAGCAGCTCGCCATTGTCCACGCGGAGCTGCTCGGCCGCCAGGGCGGTGTGCTCGTTGATCATCACCCGCGTCGCCAGCAGCTTCACGCCGGCGCCGTCGCGGAGCCGGGCCCGCTCCAGGGCGGGGCGCGGCCCGAGGTCGACGACGTGGGTCTGCCCGTTGTCGGCCCGGACCTTCGCCAGCAGGTGGTCCTGCTGGAGCCCGGTCGGGCGGACCGAGCGCGTCTCGAGGAGCGTTCCCTCGATGCGCATCAGGGCCGGGTCGGGCGCGCGGTGCACGGTCACGGTGCGGCCCTTGGCCTCGACGCGCTCGGCCATGATCACCGGACGGTCGTTGATCCGCCCGGGCATCCCCGAGACCTCGATCACGTCGCCCTGGTCGAGGTCCAGGTCGCGGAGCTGGTCTTCCGGGCCCAGGTCCACGCGGGCCGAGTAGCCCTCGCGGGTGTCGACCCGCGCGATCAGGTGGCGCCGGTCGTTCTCGGCCAGACGCAGAGTGTTGAGCCGCTCGATGCGGCCCGAGACATCCTGCATGGCCGCGAGCCCGGCCCCGGCGAAGCGGTCCCGGGCAGTCGCCAGGCGCTCACGGGTCAGGAACGCGTCGTTCCGGCCCTGGACGCGTCCTTCGAACCGGTCCTCGCCGCGCGGGAAGCGGTCCACGTCGACAGACTGGCTCATCTCGACCTCGGGCCCCGTGAGGCGGGTGCCGTCGAGCAGCTCGCCCCGCGGCAGCTCACTGGCGCGGATCCAGCGCCCGCTGACGAAGACCCACTCGTCCCGCTCGCCCCCGATGGGCTGGCTGATGCCCGAGCGGAAGCGCGCGGCCTCCATGCGGTCCTCCTCGAGCATCCGGTCGTCCCAGGTGCCGGTGGACCACCGTCCGCGGTCGATGAAGCGTCGCGTCGGGTCGCCCGCCTGCTCGGGCAGGTCGCCCTCGACGCGCGTGGTCACGCGGTCGTCGATGCGGACGTCGACGTCGAGACGGTCCGGGTCGGCGCCGCTGAGGCGATCCGCGCTGTCACGGACCCAGCGGTCGTCCTCCAGCCGCCGCTCCGCCTGGGTGCGTTCGGTGAAGCGCTCGGCGCGGTCCTCGAACCGGGACTCGGGCTGGTCCGTGCGCTGATCGCCAAACCGGTCGTCGAAGGGGCGGTCGGCCCAGCGGGCATCGAGCCGCGCGCCGATCTGGTTGTCGCCGCGCGCCTCGGCGCGCACCCAGCGGCCGTTCTCCCAGCGCCATTGGACCTGGTCCTGGTCGGCCCGCGCCGCGTTGAGGTCGCGATCGGCGAAGGGATCGCGGGTGTCGAGGCGGTCGCGCTCGACGCGGACGTCGACGTCGGTCCGCGCCTCGGCGCGCACCCACTGACCGTTCTCCCAGCGCCACTGCGTGGTGTCCTGGCCGTCCCGCGTGTCGATGCGGGCGTCGCGGTTCCGGTCGTCGAAGTCGTTGTCCCCGAACCGGTTCTGGTCGAACCGGTTGCTGTCGAACCGGTTATCGCCCATGCGATTCTGGTCGAACCGGTTCCCCGTGGCGCCAGAGTCGGTGCGGACCCACCGCCCGTTCTCCCAGCGCCACTGGGCATTGTCGGGCTCGGAGCGGGCGTCGATGCGGGTCGCGCGGTTCCGGTCGTCGAAGTTGTTCCCATCGAAGCGGTTCTGATCGAACCGGTTGCCGTCGAGCCGGTCCTGGTCGAAGCGGTTGGTTCGAGACCGGTTGTCATCCCAATCGGCGTCCACCCGATTCTGATCGAAGCGTTCGCCGGCGCTGTTGGGTCCGGTGCGGACCCATCGGTCGTTCTCCCAGCGCCACTGGTCGGCGCCGGGCGGGTGCCGGTCCGCGCCGGGCTGGTTCTGCTGGTTCTGGAAGCGGTCGGAAGTTCCGAAGCGGTCCTGGCTGGCGCCGAAACGATCCCGCTCGCGCTGGTCGAATCGGTCGCCGGCGCTCTCGGTCTGGTTGCGAACCCACTGCCCGTTTTCCCAGCGCCACTGGTCGGCGTCCGGCACGCCCCGGCCCAGGGCCCGGTCGCGATCATCGAAGCGGTCCCGCATCCCGGGCTGGTTCTGTCCCTGGTTCTCGCCCGGGCGTCCGCCACGGCCGAAGCCCTGGCCCTGCGGCTGGTTGGTGTTGCCCGACCGGCCCGCGGTCTGGTTGCGGACCCACTGCCCGTTCTCCCAGCGCCACTCCGGCTCGGAGTCGGCGAGGCGGTCGCGCCCCTCCCAGGGCCGCTGACCGAAGCGTCCGCGGTTGTCGGCGTTCGCGCGATTGAAGCCGCTGTCCTGCCAGTCATCGGCGCCGAAGCGCCCACGGTTGTCGCGCTGCCCGCGGGCGTCGCCGAGGTCGCGGTCGGGCTCGCGGTCGGCGCGCACGCCCCGGTCGTCCATCCGGCTCCGGTCGTCGCGCAGGCCGCCGTCGCGCGCCTCCTGCCTCTGCTGGGTCTCCCGGCTGGGCGTGCCCTGCCCGCGGTTGGCTTGGTCGCGGCGCACCCAGCGCCCATCCTGCCACACCCACTGGTCGTTGTGGGTGTTGCCCTGTGCGCGGCCGCGATCCGCCTGGCGGTCGCGGGTGCGGTCCTGGTCGCTCCTGGTGTCGGTTGTGTTCTGCCCCGCCGCGGTCCCCGCGAGCGCGAGCAGGACGGCCGCCGCGAGAACCGGGCGCCGCCTGGTGTTCCTGTCATCCATCGTTCCGCTCCTTCTTGCGAGTCTCTGGTTCGCGAAAAAAGTTGTGTCGGTCGTTCGGTTCCATGCGGCCACCGGGCCGGTCACTCGCCGGTCCACCAGCGGTCGAACGAGTTGTCCTGCTCGTGCCAGTCGCTGCTGTAGAGGCTGGGCCCCGCGGGCGCCTCGGTGGTGAGGCGCTCGGCGGTGCCGATGGTCCGGCTCGAGCGCTCGCCGCGCCAGGGGCGCGTCCCCGGCTCGGCGCCCATGTAGGGCCGATCCACCACGCCCCACGCCTGAAGAATCACGAAGTCGTCCGGCCCGGCGATGGTCGTGAACGCCCCGGTGGTGGGGTCGAAGATGGACGTGACGGCCTCCGGCTCATCGTCGAAGAGCCGTCCATCTCCCTCGAGAACGTCGGCGGTGTACAGCACGATGACCGAAGTGGGCTGGGCGGCCGGGCGCGGGGCCCGCGGCCCGGCGCCGGCGCGGTGCGGCTCCCAGGTGGGGGCCGGGCCCGGGTGGGGCGGGCCGGCCGGCTGACGCGGTGCGCCGGTGGCCGCCAAGGCGGCGACGACGGCGAGGGCAACCTGGTGCATGTTCGAGGCCTCCTTCAATGCGCGCCGCGACGGAGCCGCTCGGCCCGTCGCCGGCACGCGAACGTGTTCTGTGCTGATGGCCGTTGCTTTGTACGCGCCGGCGCGCGCGCTCAGGGCGGGAGTGCGGACCGGGCCCCGCGCATCAGGCTGAGGTTCCATCACCGGCGATCCCTCGACCGTGGCAGGGTGAGCCCGTGCGCTGGGAGGTGGTCCCAAGGGGCACGCCGACGCGCGCTGCTTCTCGTTCGATTCCGACGCCCGAACCGGGGGCCGCACGCGCGCCGCGACGCTTGGTTACCATCGCGCCGTGGCGTCCGGGACGCGGCCTCACGTCGTGCTCATGGGACTGCGCTGCTCCGGCAAGAGCACCGTGGGCGCGCTGCTGGCCGGGGAGCTGGCCCTGAGGCTCGTCGACCTCGACGACGCGGTCGCGGCCTCGTCGGGAGCCGCGACGGCGGGGTGGGCATGGCGGACGCTGGGGGAGCGACGGTTCCGAGCGGCAGAGGTCAGGGAACTCGGGGAGGCGCTGGAGGGGCCGCCGGCGGTGATCGCCCTGGGGGGCGGGACGCCCGCGATCGCGCGCGCCTCGGAGATGCTCAGGCGGGCGCAGGAGGGGGGGCGTGCCGTGGTGGTCTACCTCCGGGCGTCGCCGATCACACTGCGGCGGCGGCTCGAAGCGCTGGGGGATGGTGCGGATCGTCCCTCGCTCACGGGCGCGGACCCTGCCGAAGAGATGGAGGCCGTCTTCCGGGCGCGCGACGCTCTGTACCGGACGATGACGGATCACATCGCCGTGGCCGACTCGCTGACGCCGCAGCAGCTCTCGGCCCTGATCGTCGGGCTGGTCCGCGAGCCGGGAGCCTGAAGGGCGGGGCCGCTCACGCGCCCAGGTCGGCCCGCGCGAGCGCGGCGAGGAGCCGTTCGAGTGTGGCGCCGGCCCCTCCCCCTTCGCCCAGGGCGGGCCAGGGGAGACCGAGCCCCCACGGGCGGTGCGCCGCCGCCAGTTCCGCGGCCCGGTCTATCAGGCCCGGGGGCAAGGCGAGGATGGCCCGGGCGCCGCCCGCGGAGGCCAAGGTCCCGAAGACCGGGCGAAGGTCGGCCGCGTCGCGCGGGCGGAGTACGACCGCGTCAACCTCGGGCATGGTCGCCCAGGCGCGGGCCGCGGCGGCCGCCGCCAACTCGCCCCCGGGCGGCACGTCGACGGTCTTGAATAGGCGCGGCCCGAGGCGCGCGACCAGGTCGGCCGGCTCGGCTCCGTCGAGCTGGGAGTAGTCCGTCGGGCAGCGTTCCTCGATGTCCAGGAAGTCCTCTTCGCTCGGGTCGCGCAGCACGCCGACCGACGCGACCAGGGGCGGGAGCGCCGCGAGCACGTCCCAGGCGGCCTCCGGGGCCAGGCCGGGGCCGCCGCGCCGCGACATCTCCAGCCCGACCGCGTCGGCGCCGGCCCGGGCGCAGGCCTCGGCCTGCGCCGGCGTGGCAATTCCATAGATGATCAGGCGGGTCCGCGGCATGTGTTCTCTAGGCCAGCTCGGTCAGGAGCTCGCGGGCCAGGTCGCGCTCGCGCGGGTCGCCGAGCTGGGGCTCGAGTCCGCCCAGCACCTGCTTGGCCCTGATCGGGTCGTTGAGGTAGCGGGCGCTCAGGAGCGCCACCATCAGGCGCACGCTCGGCGCGTGCGCGTCCTTGGGATAGGCCTCGAGGAAGCGGTCGTACGCGGCCGCGGCCTCGGTGTACCAGCCGCGCGAGAACAGGAAGTTGGCCAGGTCATACTGATACTGACGGCTGAGGGTGCCGGCCCCGGCGATGTCCCCGAAGCGGCGGACCAGATCGTGATAGGCGGGCGCGGCCGCCGCCAGGTCGCCCGCGGAGATGAGGGCCGAGACCGCCGCGCGGGCGCGGGCCATCTCCTCGAAGCGGGCGTCCTGCTCGGGCGTGGAGCGGGCTTCCATCTTGCGGCGCCTGGCGATCTCCTGGTCCAGGGCCGCCTGCTTGAGCACCCGCCGCCGCCGCGCCTGACGGACGATCGAGAGCAGGTCGTAGGGCTCCCGGGCGAGCACGCGCATCCCCAGCAGGGTCAGGCAGGTGCCGGCCCCGACGGAGTAGCCCGCGACGTGGGCCATGCGGGCCACGCCGTCGCTCACCCGCTGCCCGGAAACCATCGCCTGCTGGGTCGCGGCGAGCCAGTAGAGGTCCTTGATGATCGCGGCGCCGATGAACCACCACGCGGGGATGGCGATGACGCCCACGAAGAAGAAGAGAAAGATGCAGCGGATCACGGTCCGGGGAAAGAGGACCAGGTACGCGCCCGTGACGCCGGCGACCGCGCCCGAGGCGCCGACCACCGGGGCGGGGTCGCTGACCACGTGGGCCGCGCCGGCCACCAGGGCGGCGGCGACGTAGAGCCCGAGGTAGCCCGCGCGCCCCAGCTTGTCCTCGACGTTGGGGCCGAAGACCCACAGGACCAGCATGTTTCCCAGCAGGTGCAGGGCGCCGGCGTGCAGAAAGGCGTGCGTGAGGAAGGTCCACCAGCGCGGGTCGGCGCGCACCAGCCAGCCGGAGTGATACAGGCGTTCCTGCGCCTCGGGGCCGACCGCCCCGAGCGAGGCCGCGGCCGCGAAGACGATCAGATTGGCCCCGACCAGGAGGTGGTTGACCAGGGTGGGCCGGCGGAGCGGCCGGTCGGTCCCCAGCGGGATGAGCATGCCGCGGATGGTACGCGGCGCTGGCGGGCGGGCCGCTCGCGGCCGGGGCACGGCGGTCGGGGCGGCGCGCGTCACCTATAGTCGGGCCCGTGCGCCGGCCGCGCGTCGAAACCGGCGCCGGGGCGCGCGGATCGGTCAGCTTTGTCGAGGACCCAATGTCGCAAGCCACCAAGGGCCTGGAAGGCGTCGTCGCCGCCGAGACGTCGATCTCCTTCATCGACGGCGAGCGGGGCGTGCTCGAGTACGTCGGCATCCCGATCGACGACCTGGCACGCCACTCGACCTTCGAGGAGACCGTCTTCCTGCTCTGGAACCGGCGGCTCCCCAGGGCCGACGAGCTCGAGCGCTTCACCACCGACCTGCGCGGCCGCTACGAGCTCGGCCCCGACCTGGCGGCCCTGCTGGCCAAGGTCCCGCACGGCGCCCAGCCGATGCACATGCTGCGCACCATGGTGTCGGCCATGGGACTGGGGGACCCGGCCCCCAACGACAACCAGCCCGCGGCGGCGCGCGACAAGGCCCTCTCCGTGCTGGCCAAGGCGCCCACGATCGTGGCGGCCTTCGACCGGCTGCGCCGGGGCCTGGAGCCGGTCCGCCCGCGCCGCGACCTCTCCTTCTCGCAGAACTTCCTCTACATGCTCAACGCCGAGGCCCCCACGCCGACCATGGCCCGGGCCTTCGACGTGTGCATGATCCTCCACGCCGATCACGGGCTCAACAACTCGACCTTCACCGCCCGGGTCGTCATCTCGACGCTCTCGGACGTCTACTCGGCCCTGACGGCCGCGATCGGGTCGCTCCGCGGACCCCTGCACGGCGGGGCCAACGAGGGCGTGATGGTCATGCTCGGCGAGATCCCCTCGGTGCAGGCCGCCGAGGACTACGTGCTGGGCAAGCTGGCCCGCAAGGACAAGATCATGGGGTTCGGGCACCGGGTGTACAAGGCGTACGACCCCCGGGCCACGTTCCTCAAGACGCTTGCCAAGCAGCTTGCCACGGACACCGGCAACGAGGCGCTTTATGAGAAGTCGCACCGCATCGAGCAGGTGATGGAGAAGGCCGTGGCGGCCAAGGGCATCTATCCCAACGTCGATTTCTACTCCGCCACCACGTACCACTGCATCGGGCTCCAGCTCGACCTGTTCACGCCGATGTTCGCGCTCTCGCGGATCGGCGGGTGGAGCGGGCACATCATCGAGCAGCTCGAGAACAACCGGCTCTACCGCCCGGACGCCGAGTACGTGGGGCCGCACCAGGCCCGGTACGTGCCCATCGGCGACCGGTAGGCCACCGGCTGGCAGCTTGGGCCCCGCGGATCGGGGGCCGGCGGCAGACACGCCCGGCCGCTCGCGACATCGCGTCGGCGCTTCGGTCAGGGTCGCCTTGAGATCGGCGTCGAGACGGCCGCGAACCGCGGTGCCACGGCCCCGGAGCTGGTTGAGCAGCCCACGATCTCTTCAGCGCTGCTCTGCACGCGCGTCGACGGGCAGCTTGGCGAGGCGGTCGTCCAGGGTCTTGATTCGGCCCCTGACCTCAACCAGCTCGGTGCGCGCGGCCCCGATGAGTGCGGCCATCGCCGCCCGCTGGTCCGACGAGAGTGCGAAGGGCTTGTGCCGCGACGCTCAGAGCACGCTGGCGCGGACGAGGCGCCACACGGGTGTTCCAGCCGCGAGCCAGCACATGGCGGGGGTGGAGTACCGGGTCGGCCCGCGGGCTTCAGTCGAGGAACATGCCCAGGAGCCAATACAGGAGCAGGAAGATCAGGATGGTTCCGATGATCCCGCCGCCCAGCTTCCACGCCCCGAACGCCGCGAGTCCGCCACGCAACAGGCCCATGTGACTCTCCTGGTGCCGGGCGGCGTTCCGCCACGCCAGCGCGCGTAGAGCCTGCCTCGGTGCCCGTGGTCGGGCCACCCGTAACACGGCGGTATTCGCAAGGCCTTGACGCCGGGAGCGCCCGGCTGGGCCGCGGTCGGCCTAGCCCACTGCCACCGTGAGGTTCCGGCCGGGCCTCGCGGCAATTCCTCGGGGTGCGCCTCGCGGTCGCGCGAGCACCGGGCGGGCCGGGGCCGGCACTGGGCGCGAACACATTTTCAAGGTGGCGGCCGACGGGTTAGCAGGCGAAGAAGCTACTGCATCAGAAAACCAACCTATTCGGCCCGGGGCACCGATGACACAGCCCGGCCCGCGGGGTGGTCCGGCGATGGAACAGCCATCGTGCCCGTGCGCGGTCAGACCCATGCCCACCGTTCTGGTCGTCGAAGAGTCCGCCCTGGTCCGCGAGCTGCTCCAGCGGAGCCTCGCGGCCGAGGGATACACCGTCTTCGCGGCCACCGGCGGGAGCAGCGCGCTCTGCCGCGTGCGCACGCACGCGGTCGACCTGGTGCTCCTGGACCTGGACCTGGTCGCGAGCGACGGGCTGACCTTCCTCCGGCACCTGCGCGCTCTGCCCCGCGGGTCCGGGCTGCCCGTGGTGGTCTACACGGGGGTGCGCACGCGCACCCTCGTGCTCGAAGCGGCGCGGCTCCGGGTGGCGGCGTACCTGCTCAAGGACGAGTTCTCGATGGAGAGCCTGCGCGGGGCGATCGAACGGGCCCTGGCGGGTCCGCACGCCGTGGAGGGCGGCGAGGGGGGTTCGCCTCACGAGGAGGAACCTCCGACGGGTGGGGCGACGGCGGCGCGACCGACCCTCGGCGCGACCGCCGCGCCCGCTCGTTTTTCCCGCGTCACCCCCTCCGGGAGCGCGCGCGCACCGGCCGAGCCGGTCAGTCCCGCCGACCAGGCCGAGCGGGTCCGATCCCTGGAGCAGCTCATCCCGCGCGCCGAGGTCGTCGAGCGCCTCGCGGGGTGCGGGCAGCTCAAGGCGTTCTCACCCGTGGTGGCCCATCTCCTGCGGCTCACCGCCAGCTCGGAGTGCACGATCGATGGCGTCGTCAAGGCGGTGGCGCAGGACCACGCCGTCGCGCTGGCGATCCTGCGCTCGGCCAACTCGGTCGTCTACACCCGCGGCGCCCCGGTCGATTCGGTCCGCACCGCGGTGCTGCGCATCGGCCTGCAGCGCATCCGCCAGGCGGTCATGAACCTGGCGGTGATCGAGAGCGTGGGGGCGACGGCCTCGCAGCAGGGGCTCGACCTCCCGTCGTTCTGGGAGCACGGGATCTCCTGCGGCCTGATCGCCGCCGAGCTGGCCCACGAGGTGGGGGGCGTCGAGCCCGACACCGCCTTCACGGCGGGCCTGCTCCACGACGTCGGGCGGCTGCTCATGCTCGAGGCGCTCGGCCCGGTCTACGAGCGCGTGGCCCAGGAGGCCCGGCGGCTCGAGCTGCCCCTGGAGATCGCCGAGACCCGGCTGCTCGGGCAGAACCACGCCGACGCGATGGAGACGATCCTCGAGACGTGGGGACTGTCGCGCCAGCTCGTCAACCCGATCGTGCTCCATCACATGGCGGCGCCGAGCCTGCGGACGATCGCCAAGAGCCAGGTCGCCGACGTGGCCGTGCTCGCCCTCGCCAACCGTCTGGCCCACGCGATGGTGCTGGGCTCGAGCGGGAACGACGTGGTGTACCCCTCCGGGGAGCTCTGCGGGCTCCTCGGGGTGCCGGCCTCGACGGTCGAGAACATCCAGAGCGTCGTGCCGGACCAGACCAACGACCTCAAGCTTTCGATGCTGGCGGGGGGCAGGGACCAGTCCACGTGGCGCGACCGCCGGCGGGAGTGGCGCGACCTGATGGGACCCAACGTCCGCGCACTCTTTGCCAGCCCCGAGCCGGCGCTCGACGCCTACCGCGTGCTCTGCGAGCGGCTGGCCACGGGAGCCGGCG
>DASPKO010000160.1:0-2389 GCA_035628055.1 Phycisphaerales bacterium | reverse complement strand
CACCGAGGACGAGACCGATGACGGCGCCACGGGCACGACCGAGCTGGCGGGCACGCCCGGCCCGTCCGCGACCACCGGCGGCGCTGAGGCGGCGCTCCCGGAGGCGCCCGCCGACGAACCGCTCGCCGGCGCCTTCGTGAGCGGCAAGCCCGTGAGTTCCGGCCCGCGCGCACCCGAGAGCGCGGCGGCCGACTCTGCGACGAGCGGGACCGCGGGCCCGACGGGCGCGATCGCGGGCGGCGTGTCCGCCCCCGCCGACGACTTCTTCTCGAAGCCCAAGGGACAGAGCGGGTGGTTCGGGCAGGGCAAGTTCTTCCTGGCCCGGCTGGTCGGGCGCGGGGGCAGCGCCCCGGTGGTGAGCGTGCCCACGGAGACGGACTCCTCCCCCGCGAAGTAAGCCCTGTGACCCGCGCAACCCCGGCGCCGCGCCGGAGCACCTGGGCCGCCCGGCGGCCGGAGCAGACCTCATGACCATGCGGAACGCGCTCATCGTCGCCCTGGCCGGAACCGCCCTCGGACTCGCGGGCGGGTGCACCGGGCACGGGCAATACACCGCGGAGCATCTGAGCGCGGCCCAGGCGAAGATGTCGCAGCTCAAGAGCGGTACCAACTGGCAGATGGCCCACCAGCAGTACCTGGCCGGCGACCTGGACAAGGCGCTCAAGAACGTCGACCAGTCGATCGCGCTCAACCCCGAGGTGGCCCGGTCGCACACGCTCCGCGGGCGGATCCTGCTCGAGAAGGGAGAGCTGGAGGCGGCCCGCGCGGCCCTGGTCGAGGCGGGGCGCCTGGACCCGCGGTCCCCCGAGCCGCCCTACTACCTGGGCATCATCCACGAGCGCTATGCGCAGCACGAGGAGGCACGGGCCTGCTACGCCCGGGCGATGGAGCTGGACCCGACCAGCGCCCAGCCGCTGATCGCCGCGGCGGACATGCTCGTCGAGTCGGGCAAGATCGACGAGGCCGAGGCCCTGCTCAGGGCGCACACCGGGCGGTTCCAGTACAACGCCGCGGTGCGGCAGACGCTGGGGAACATCGCGACGATGCGCGGCGAGCACGCCGAGGCGTGCGAGCTGTTCACGCAAGCGCGGCTGCTGGCACCCGACGACGACACCGTGACCGAGGACCTGGCGCGGGCCCAGATCGCCGCGGGGCGCCTGGCCGACGCCGAGCAGAACATCGCCGGCCTGATGGAGCGCTCCAAGGCTCCGCGGCGCGACCTGGAGCATCTCCGGGCGCGCTGCCTGGCGCATCTGGACCGTCCGGTGCAGGCGCGGGAGATCTACTTGCGCCTGACGACCGACGACCACGGCGCCAGCGACGTGGCGGCCTGGATCGGACTGGGGAACGCGGCCGCCACGATTAGCGACGACGCTCGCCTGCGGGCCGCGGCGACGCGGCTGGTCTCCATCGCGCCGGACCGCTACGAAGGGTTCTTTCTGCGGGCCCTGTGGAGACACCGCCAGGGTGACTTGGCCGAGGCCCTGAGCGCGGCGGAGACCGCGGTGAGCCTGGCGGGCGACAAGGACCCGGGACCGATGGTGCTCCGTGGGCTGATCCTCCAGGACCTCGGCCGGTTGGAGGAAGCCCAGCAGAGCTTCCGCTCGGCGGCGGAGATGGACCCGGGCTCGGCGCTCACGCGGCTCGGGATCGCGGTCGCCGGGGTGTCCACGGACGGGCAGTAGCCCCGCCGGTCAGCCAGAATCAACTCCCGAGACTCCCTTATTTATCTATTTTAACATTCGAACCGCCCTCGCGGAGCTCGGAGGGTGGACGTCTACTTAACCGGCGTCCCCGCCTGGACTTGCGGGCTGTCGCCTCGAAGAGCGGACAGGAATGTCCTTATGTTATGAGTCCTTGCGCGCGGGGGTGCTCCCGCCAATCCTGCGCTAAGTAATGAAGTCCCCTTGAATTTGTGATTCCAGAGGGGAGAATGGGGCGGAGTTCTGCCCGGCCACGATCTGCCGGCGAGGGATGAGTTCCTGGCGTCGCTCGGCGGTGGCGCGTCGTAAGCCAAGGGCAGTCTCTCGCAAGCTCCAGCGCGTGGTGTGTTTCCGAACTCGGGCGATCGCCCGGACGCGCGGTCCGTCTCTCGGGCCGCGGGAGAGCTGAAAAAATGTCAATCGCAAAGTCGTTGGTTGCTGCGGCGGTTCTGGCGGGTCTGGCCGGCGCGGCACACGGGAGTGTGGTCGTCGACTACACGGTGGATGCGGGCGGGACGAGCGTGGGCCCGCTCAACGGCCTCCAGGCCCGGGCCACCTTCACGATCTCGGGCACCACGCTGACGATCCGCATGCAGAACACCAGCACCGGTACCCCGGCCGATTTCGACCTGGGCAGTTCCTTCCTGGTCTCCCTCGGATTCGACCTGCCCGCGGGCCTCGTGATC
>DASPKO010000159.1:0-5941 GCA_035628055.1 Phycisphaerales bacterium | reverse complement strand
CTCCGATGCCGCGGCGGCGCCGCGTCTCATCATCCACCCCAACAAGGACGTGGGAGCGCTCATCGCCTCGGGCTCGTTCCTGCACCACGGGATGGTGGTCATGCCCTGCTCGGGCGCCAGCCTGGGGGCGATCGCGACCGGGTCGGGGAGCAACCTGCTCACCCGCGCCGCGATGGTCACGCTCAAGGAGCGCCGCCCCCTGATCCTCGGGCACCGCGAGACGCCCCTGAGCCTGATCGACATCGAGAACATGCGCCAGGTGACGCTGGCGGGGGGGATCGTCTGCCCGACCAACCCGGGGTGGTATCTCAAGCCGGCGAGCCTGGAGGACCTGGCCGACTTCATGGTCGGCAAGGTGCTGGACCTCCTGGGCGTGGAGCACGCCCTGCCGACGCGGTGGGAGGGGTAGCCGCCGGGGCGCTCCGACTACCATCCCGCCCCATGCGCGCCATCGTCACCGGCCAGGTCGGGATGGAGAAGAAGCCGTACCTCGAGGCCGTGCGCCGCTTCGCCGGGGAGCAGGGCGAGGAGCTCGCGCTCTACCACGTCGGCGACATGATGTACGCCGAGGCCGCCGACGTTCGGCCCGGGAAGATCCTCGACCTGCCCCTCTCGCGGCTGAACTCGCTGCGCCGCGCGGCCTTCAAGGACATTATCGCCGACTCGCGTGCCGGGCGCCCGGACGAGCACCCCAACCTGATCGTCAACACGCACGCGACTTTCCGCTGGCGCCACGGGCTCTTTAGCGCCTTCGACTTTGACCAGGTGCGGGCCCTCCGCCCGGCGCTGCTCATCTGCCTGGTGGACAACATCGAGGTCGTGCACCACCGCCTGCACGAGGGGCACCAGATCGACATGTGGGGGGGGGCGACCCTCAAGGACTGCATGGTCTGGCGCGAGGAGGAGATCCTCGCGACCGAGCTGCTCAGCCAGGCGATCCCCGGGAGCCGGTTCTACATCGTCAGCCGCGGGCGCCACCAGCCGACAACGCGGACCCTCTTCCGCCTGGTCTGCCGCCCGAGCATGCGCAAGGTCTATCCCTCGTTCCCGATGAGCCACGTGGTGGACCTGCCCGACGTGCTCGCGGAGATCGACCGCTTCCGGGCCGCGCTCGCCGAGAACTTCATCACCTTCGACCCAGGCGACGTGGACGAGAAGCTCCTCCTGGACCGGGCCCTGGCCGCCGCCAAGAACGGGCAGGAGTGGCTCGAGGTCGCCCCGCACAGCTTCGGCGGGGCGCGGGGGACGCGCCCGCTGCGCGTGCGCGTGCGCGAAGTGGTGGACATCGCCGGCGACATCGACGGGCAGATCTATATGCGCGACTTCAAGCTCATCGATCAGTCCGACATGATCGTCAGCTACATCCCCGAGCTCCCCGGCGGGATGCCTGGGCTCTCCAGCGGCGTGGAGCGCGAGCTCCATCACGCCTTCGAGCACACCAAGGAGGTCTACATCGTCTGGAAGCCGCGCAAGAGCCCCTCGCCCTTCATCACCGAAACCGCGACCAAGGTCTTCGCCTCCACCGAGGAGGCCCTGGCGTACTTCGAGGCGGCGGGAATGTTCGGGGAGAAGAACCTCTTCGGACACTGACGATGAGCGCCTAGCGGGCGGCGCCCGCTCCGGGCGCCGGCACGAGCACGCGCAGGGCGCCGGGGATCACGCGCATCGTCAGGGTGCGGGCGGCCCCGGTGACCGCCTCGCCGTCGAGCTGGTAGACCGGCGGATGGTCCTGGCCCTCGGATGAGAGCACCACCTCGCGTCCCTGCCTGTAGATCAGCGCCGGGGCCTGCATGTGCCGCCCCTGCGCGGTGCGGGCGATCCAGCCCAGGGCCCGGGCCCGGCCGCGGCAGGGATAAAAGACCACGTCGAGCAGCCCGTCGGTGACCAGGGCCCGGCGGACCGGGTCGAGGCCCAGGGCGTAGCAGCGCGAGTTGGCGACGATCGCGAATCCGCTCTGGGCGCAGGCCGCCTCGGACCCGTCGATCAGGACGCTCAGCGGGCAGAAGCGCGGGCGGGCCAGCTCGGCCAGGGCGGGCCGAAGGTACGACCAGTGGCTGATGGTGCCCCGGCGTGCGCCCGCCATGCGGTGAATGAGCCCCGCGTCGGGCCCGACGCTCGCCATGATCGCAAACAGCCGCCCGTTGCACTCGCCCAGGTCGGTGGCGAGCACGCTCCCGGAGCGCAGGGCGGCGGCGAAGCGCTCGGGGTCGCGGTCCATCCCGAAGCCGCGGGCAAAGAGATTCTCCGTGCCCAGGGGGACGTGATAGAGCGCGGTGGGGGAGCCGGCCAGGGCGGGCAGGCTGTGATGGACCGTCCCGTCCCCGCCAAAGACCGCCACGACGTCCGGGCCCGGGTCGTGCGGCTCGGGAGCCGGCGTCCGCGCCGGGAGGGTCGCGGAAGTGACCTCGTGCCCGTCGCGGACGGCGCACCGGCCGAACTCGGCCGCCAGGCGCGGCCCGAGGCCCTTGCCGGAGCGGGGATTGACCAGGAGGCGCACGCGCACGGCCCAGAGCGTACGGCACGGCGCGCCGCCATCCTCGGCATCGGCGCGGGAGTTCGGAGCCCCGGACTAGCCGAGCTTGGAGGACCCGTTGTGCGCGCGCGGCAGGACGCCGTTGAGCCGCGGGGCGGGCGCCGCGACCTCGGCGTGGCTGCCGTCGTCCTCGTCGGCCTCGGCGGCGGACAGGATGAACTCGTGGCAGCGCGCGGGGTCGTCCAGGCACTGCTTCATCAGGCGCCCGACCTTGAACTTCACGGTGCGCTTCGCGGGCACTTCGACCCGCTGGAGGGTCTTGGGGTTCTGGGCGACGCGCGGGGCGCGCTGCTTGATCTCGAAGACCCCGAAGTCGCGGAACTCCAGGCGGTTGCTCCGCCCCAGCTCGAGCATGACCTGCTCGAGGAACGACTGCACCGTCCGCTTGACCACGACGCGACGCTGCCCCGTGGTCTGGGCGATGCGGTCGATCAGGTCCTTCTTGGTGATGGTTGCCATGGGGAGCCTTCACGCGCCGAGCCCGGGACCGCCATGTCCCGGCATCGGCCGATCTCACGCCCCGGCCTGCCGCCAGAGCCCCACACGTTCACGCACCGCTCGCCGTGGCCCGGCGGGCCGCGGGTCGTTCGGCGGCGAACGCCGCCTCAAGAACACGATCCCCGGCCTCGAGGGCGGCGCCGGGGGGTGCGCGCGAGACCTCCAGTATCAGGCGAAGTTCGCCCGCGGTCAATGGGGGAGAGCGCAATCCGGGCGCGGTGTCATCGTGCCCACCGCGCACATGCCCGCGGGGAGGCCCGCCCCGACCTCACCTGGCGTACTCGACCCCGCGGAGCCTGCTGAGCCGGCGCAGCAGGGCGCTCACGAAGCGGCGCTCGTGCGCTGGCCGCCCGAAACGCCCCACCCGGACCTCGAGCACCATTGGCACGGCCACCTCGTCGAGGCTTCCCGGGTCGGCGGCCGTGGCGATCTCGAGGTACCCCTCCTCTTCCATGGCCGACCGGATGGCATATCGGACCCGGCCCGGGGCCCGATCGGTCACCCCCATCGACGCGACCTCCGACTGCGAGGCGCACACCCAGACCGCGGCCCCGAGGTCCTCCCAGTCGCCAGTCACCTCGCCCCGGGTCGGGGACTCGTCCGGGGCAGTGAGAATGCGGCCGTCGCCCGTCCCCGCGGGGGCGCCGAGGCCGCAGCCACCCACGGCCAGAGCGGCCCCCGCGAGCATGGCCGGCCTCGCCCGTGTTCGGACCCTGCTCGGATTGTGCGAGGCCTTGGGCACGCGCGGAGCGTATGATTTTTCCAGCCGGTCCGGGGCGAAGGAGCGCCCGGCGGGCGGGCTGACCCGGAGACCGCTCCCGCGTGGAGATCGCCATCAAAGTGCCGGAGGGGCCCGAGCGATTCATGATGCTCGGCACGGGGGACCGGAACCTCAAGATCATCCGCGAGGCGCTGGGGGTCCGGCTGTCGGCGCGCGAGGGCGTGATCAAGGTCAGCGGGGAGCGCGACGCCGTCACCGCCGCCCGCGGCGTGCTGGAGCGCCTGGAAGAGGCCGCCGGCCGCAGCCAGCCCATGAACCGCCAGCAGCTTCTCGACCTGGTCGGGCAGGCGATGGCGGGGCGCCTGGCGGCGGGCGGGCCGCGTTCCCGCACGGGCCACTTCGACGAGGACAGCGCCGGCCCGTCGTGGGACGGCGACTTCCTCGACGTGTACGCGGCCGGGCAGCCCCTGCGGGCGCGCACCGAGAACCAGCAGCGCTACCTCGAAGCGATCCGCGATCACGACCTGGTCTTCGGGATCGGTCCGGCCGGCACCGGCAAGACCTACCTGGGGGTCGCCGCGGCGGTTCATCTGCTCAAGACCGACCGGGTCCGGAAGGTGATCCTGGTGCGGCCCGCGGTGGAGGCGGGAGAGAAGCTGGGCTTCCTCCCGGGCGACCTGCAGGCGAAGGTCAACCCGTACCTGCGGCCCCTCTTCGACGCCCTGCATGACATGATGGACTTCTCGACCATGAAGCGCTTCATGCTCAGCGACGTGGTCGAGGTCGTCCCCCTGGCGTACATGCGCGGGCGCACGCTCAACAGCGCCGTGATCATCCTGGACGAGGCCCAGAACACCACGCGCAGCCAGATGCAGATGTTCCTCACGCGCATGGGGCGCGGCAGCAAGATGATCGTCACCGGCGACATCACCCAGATCGACCTCCCGGACCCGGCCAAGTCGGGCCTCATCGACGCCGCCAGGCTCCTCGCCCGCGTCCCGGGCATCGCCTTCGTCCAGCTCGACGAGCGCGACATCGTGCGGCACACGCTCGTGCAGCGGATCGTCGAGGCCTACGGGTCGCGCGAGCGCGAGCGCCAGGGACCCCCGCTCCCCGAGCTGCCCGGCGCCCGGTCCGACGCCAACGGGCTCAGCTCCCCGGCGCGCGAGGCGTAACCCGCCGGGTTCCCGCCACCGTCCACCATGCCCACCGAGCGCGCCCAACCCAAGAGCCGGATCCGCCGGCCGCAGCGCCGCGAGCGGGCGCGGGCGGCGCGGCTCCTGGGACTCCCGGGCGCCGGCCCCGCCCTGGTGATCTGGGTGGTCTTCGCGCTCCTGTGCACGCTCGTCTCCATCTGGGCGCGCGAGCAGCCCCTGGTGGCGCCCGGACGCGTCATGAACCAGACCGCCACGGTGCGGGTGCGCTTCGTGCAGGAGGACAAGGCGGCCACGGCGCGCCGGCGCGACGACGCCCGCCAGTTCGCCCCGCGCGTCTACACCGCCGAGGCGGGCGAGCTCCAGGAGATCCTGGTCTCCATCGGCAACCTCCCCAAGACCCTGACCGGGGCCGAGCGCGTGGAGGA
Organism: Phycisphaerales bacterium; assembly: GCA_035628055.1. Lineage (GTDB taxonomy): Bacteria > Planctomycetota > Phycisphaerae > Phycisphaerales > UBA1924 > DASPKO01. Next base: position 607 of record DASPKO010000159.1, on the reverse strand, counting down.
CGTGGACCCGGAGATCCGGGCCCGCTTCGGGCTCACGCCCGAGCGCCTCGCCGCCGTGCACGCCGAGGGGGCCCGCCCCGAGTGGGAGGCCCGGGCCCGCCGCCTGGCCGACCTGCTCCTGCAGATGCCCCTGGTCGATCAGATCACCTTCCAGCGCGAGCAGCAGAGCGTCAACAAGCTCATCAAGCTGGTGGTGGGCGGGCAGGTCGTGCTGGCCTCGAGCAGCGAGGTGGTGAACCTGGAAGACCCGGCGCGGCTGCGCGAGGCGGTCGAGAGCGTCGTGCAGCGCGCCGGCTTCACGGGCCCCGTGGCGGGGGCCGTGGTGAGCCGGCTGCTGCACCAGCCGCGGCCCACGTTCACCTTCAGCGCCGCCGAGACGGAGCGCGAGCGCGTCCAGGCCGCCGAGGCGGTGCGCCCCGTCGAGGTGGTGCGCGAGCAGGGCCAGGTCATCTTCACCCGCGGGGAGGTGCTCAAGCCCGACGCCTTCGAGCTCTACCGGGCGGAGCTCCGGGCCTTCCGCGACACCGAGCGGTGGTTCTGGCTCCGGCGCGCCAGCATCGCGGGGGCCGTCACCGCCGTGAGCCTCGCCCTCGCGGGGTACGTCGCC
>DASPKO010000158.1:0-19097 GCA_035628055.1 Phycisphaerales bacterium | reverse complement strand
GCGGTGGGCGGGGGTTGCTGGGACATGGGGGGGCGGGGCGGTCGGAGCCGCGCGTGCGAACATCGGCCCGGCGCGCCGCCTGCGCGTAGTTTTGGCGCGTGGGCGCAGCCCCTGCGCGGGCCGGGGTCCCCCCCCGCTAGTAGTCGGTCGGGAACCCGCGGCAGCGGGGGATGATCACGCGCTCGATCAGGGGCTTCCCATCGGCGTCGTTCCCGAGCACGCCCTGCAGGAAGGTGGTGAGCTGGCGGTTGAGGGTCTGGCGCTCGGGCTCCTTGAGCTCGGCGTGCTGGGCCCGGCTGAAGATGCGGCTGACGCCCTCGCGCACCTCGGCGCTGCGGCGCTCGAGCACCTTCTCGACCGACTTGGCGTGCTCCGACTTCACCTGGACGAAGACCGAGGCGTCCCAGAGCCAGACGCGCCCGGTCTGCAGGTTCTGGAACTTGTCCGAGACGACCTCGACCTCCGCGGTCCCGCCGTGCTCGTCGCTCTCCTCGCCCGCGTGCCCGCCGGAGCTCTCGTGCCCGTGGCCGTCGTCCGCGGCGTGCGATCCGGCGCTGGTGGCGGCCTCGGTGCGCGCGGGCCCGGTGGCGCTGAGCAGGAAGAAGACCCCCCCGGCCTCGAGGGCCATCAGGCCCGCGACGATCCCGATCACCTTCACGGGAAGCTTCTTCTTGGGCGCGGGCTCGGGGGGAGGCGCGTGGTTGGGCTTCTCGGCCATGGGGAGTCCCGGGGGGTGTCGGGGTGGTGCGCGGGGCCCGGCGCGGCGGCGCGAGAGATGTATCGGGCGGCGCGGCGGGGCCATTCACCGCGGCGACCGGTGCCGCACAGCGGGCGCGCCGGGGCGGTCGAGCGGCGCGGTTATCGGCCCAGGACCAGGAGCTGCTGCATGAGCTGGTCGGTGGTGGTGATGACGCGCGACGCGGCCGAATAGCCGGTGCTCGCCAGGATCATGTTGATGAACTCCTGGGAGAGATCGACGTTGGAGAGCTCGAGCGCCCCGCCGAGCACGCGCCCCGCGCCGAGGCTCAGCGGGGCGGTGATGGCCGCGGTGCCGCTGGCGGCGCCGGAGGTGAAGAGGTTGCCCCCGGCGTCGACGAGGCCCTCGGGGTTGGCGAAGGTGGCCAGGGCGACCTGACCGAGGGTGCGGGTGAGGCCGTTGGTGAAGGCCCCGGTGATCAGCCCATCGACGCCGACCGCGGCGTTGGCGAGGGTGCCCAGGGGCGAGCCGTCCTGGAAGGTGGCGGCCATGGCGGAGCCGACGTCGGCGAGGGCGGTGAGGCGGTCGGACGGGGAGTCGAAGACGAATGAGAGGTTCTGCGGGGAGGCGGCGCCGGTGCCGGCGCGGTCGACGCGGACCGTGGCGGTGGTGGCGCCGGCGGGCTGGCCGGAGGTGTCGAAGCTGAGCTGGCCGGAGCCGAGGATGATGTCGGTGTCGGAATCGTCGCCGGACTCGGCGAGGTAGCGCCAGGTCGTGCCGGCGTCGCCGCGGGACTCGAGGACCATGGTGAGGTCCATGGTGATCGGCGTGCCGAGCGAGTCGTAGGCGACGAAGGTGGTGCGCACGCTCTCGCCGTCGGCGGTGACCGACTTGGCGGGGGTGAGCGGGCGCGCGAGCACGGTGCCGGCCGCGTCGGCGACGCGGAGGTGGGCGGCATCGATCGCCAGGTCGCTGGCGGTGCCCGTGTTGCCGGTGATGGAGATGACGCCGGTGGCGGGGTCGAGGGCGGCGCCGGGGGCGCGTCCGTCGGGATTGGCCCCGGCGGTGGTCTGGATGCCCAGGGCCTGGTTGAGGAAGGTGAGCAGGTCGGCGACGCTGGTGGCGGCGGTGACCGGGAGCGACGCGGGCGGGAGGCGCTTGCTCCCCTTGGTGGCGCCGTCGATCTGGAAGTTCTGGCCGGGCGCCAGCAGGGGCGCGCCCGGGGCGGCGGCGAGCTGGAGGTCGGCGAGCGGGGTGGCGGCGCTCAGGGGCGTGCCGGAGATGGTGGAGAGGGCGTCGAGCTGGATGAGCGAGCCGCGCGTGGGCAGGTCGCCGGCGGCGTTGAGGTTGCCGGTGAAGCGGAGGTTGCGGGTGGCCTGGGCGAGGGTCATGGTGCCCACGGGGATGGTGACGGGCGCGAGGGCGCCGGGGACGACGTTGAAGTCGTGATCGACGCCGAACCCCATGACGCGCTCGCCCGAGATGGTCACGAGCTCGTTGGCGGCGTTGGGTCGGAAGGAGCCGGCGCGGGTGAAGAAGCGGGAGCCGGCGCGATCGACGATGAAGAAGCCGTCGCCCTCGATGGCGAGGTCGCGGCTGTCGCCGGTGGTCGAGATGGAGCCTCCGCGGAAGTCGCGCTGGGTGCCGGCGATGCCGACGCCGAGGCCGACCTGGGTGGGGTTGGCGCCGCCGCTCTCGGCGCTGGGGGGAGAGCCGAGGCCGAGGGTGCGGGAGAAGACGTTGGAGAACATCATCCGCGCGCCCTTGAAGGCGGTGGTGTTGACGTTGGCGATGTTGTTGCCGATGACGTCGAGGTTGCGGGAGTTGGCGTTGAGGCCCGAGAGTCCCGTGAACATCGCGGTGGTGGAGGCCATGGGTGGGTCCGTGGGGGGTGGTTGACGGGTCGGGGCGGGATCAGGCGGCGCCGGTGCGGGCCGGCATCGAGGGGCCGGCGGTCTGGGCCAGCAGGCGCAGCAGGGAGGGGGCGTGGGGCGTCGCGCCGGGAAGGCCCAGGGGCGGGGGCGCGGCCTCGCGGGCGGGAACGCTCACGACGCCGTCGATGCCGGGGAGGGGGCCGGCCGAAAGGTCGGCCTGGCCGGTGATGGTGCGGGTCTTGACGTCGAGGCGGAGGGCCAGGCCGTCGATCATGACCAGGGCGTGCTGGATGCCGGCGGCCTCGGCGCGGTCGGCGGCCGGGGCCAGGCGCGCGAGCTGATCGGGCATGAGGGTGACCCCCGAGTCGGACGCGACGGAGACGTCGAGCCCGGAGGAGATCTGCCCGGCGCGGGCCAGGGCCAGCAGGGACTGGAAGTCGGGGGCGCCGGGACCGGCCGGGCGCGGGGCCTGCGGGGCGGCTCCCGCCGGGCGGGCGGCGTGGATGCCCGAGGCGAGGGCGCGCAGCAGCTCGTGTTCGCCGCTCATGCTCAGCTCCCTCCCGGCCCGGGACGGTCGGTGACGAGCACCCCCGGGTCGAGCATCTCGTCGATGGTGGCGAAGGGGAGGCGGTGGCCGTTGTCGAGGTTGACAACGGGGCCATCGGGGGTCCGGCTGACCGAGACGACGAGGCCCTCGGCGCGGAGGCCCTGCTCGGTGAGGCCCGCGACGAGCATGCCCAGCAGGTTGCTGGCGGCGGCGAGCTGGTTCTGGGTGACCAGGGCGTCGAGGCGTTGGGAGAGCTCGACGTCGGACTGGATCGAGCGGAGGCTGGCCATCTGCTCGAGGAGGGCGGCGGAGTCGTTGGGCTTGAGCGGGTCCTGCTTCGAGAGCTCGGTGAACATGATCTTGACGAACTGCTCGCTGGAGAGTTCGGCAAAGGCGCTGCCGGCGGCGCGCGGTTCGGGCGCGAGCCCGGCGACCCCGACGGGCGAGGTGATGGCCATGGCGAAGGCCTTTCGCGTTGTGGGCGGCCTGGACGCGGCGACCGGGGCGGGCGGGCGCCGGGGGACGAGCGTCCCGGGGCGCGCGCCCGCCACACGCGGCGCCGCGCGGGTCAGGCCACCATGTCGATTCCGAGGAAGCTCGCGGTCTCCGCCGAGACTTCCGTCCATCCGGCCGCGGACTCCGCCATCGGCAGGGCGCGACTCACCGAGCGCTCCGACCCGGTGTGCTCTCTCTGAGGCTCCCGGTGCGGGGCTCCGCGCCCGTCACCTGGGTGACCCGTCCGTGGGTCGGGTTCCGGCTCCGCCGCGGGGATCTCGCCGAGCTCCGCCGGCGCGCGTTCCGGGATGACCTGCACGTCGAGGCGGTCGACAGCCAATCCCTTGGCTTCGAGCCCGGCTCGCAGGGCATGCAGCGACTGGTCGAGCAAGTCTCGTGCCGCGGGAGAGGAGGCGTGAAAGCTGGCGCTGAGGGTGCCCGCGGTCAGGCCCACCTGGATGCGCAGGTGCCCGAGGTGCGCCGGCTGCAGGCGCAGGGTGACGGTGCCGTCGCGCTGGGCCAGGGCGGCGCTGACGCCGCGCGAGAGCGCGGCCGCGAAGGTGTTCGCGCTCGGGGCGGGGCGTGGGGGCGCGGCGGTGGGCGCTGCCCGCATCCCGGCCGGGAGTGCGAGACGTCCCGGTGGCGCAGCGCCCACGACCGGACCCACGGCCGACCGGGCGGTGACGGCGCCGCCGGGGCCGGGCGGCGCGGCGCCGCCGCCCGAGCCGTGCGCGAGAGCCGGGGAGGCCGCGGCGGGGTGGGGCGCGGTCACGCGGGGCGGTTCGCCTGCCGGGCCCGGCCCGGGGTCGGCGGTCTCGGGGTGCGGCGCGGTGGGCATTGGGTCCGCGTCGGGCCGTGCGGGGGAGGGACCCGGGGCCGGCTCGGGCCGGAGGGGCTGCGCGGGCGGGGCGGATCCGTGGGAGATCGGCCGGGGGCGGGCTTGGTCCTGCCGGAGGGCCGGTTGGCCCGCGCGTGTGCTGGAGGGGGGCTCACCGGCCCGCGTGGAGTCGGTGACGGGCGCCTGCGTGGCCAGGTCCGGGCCGGGCCTGGGGCCGGCGAGGAGCACGGCGTTGAGCGCATGAATTGTCAGGGGCTGGGCCGAGAGGGCGGCGAGCGGGCCGAAGTTGCGCGGCGGTTCGTCGGCGGCCGGGGAGGTGGTCCCGGGCTCACACGGGGCGCTCTCGGGGCCGGGCGTCTCGGCGCACGGTTGATCGAGCGCGTCGGCTCCCGGCTCGGCGCGGGAGTCGGGCGGCGCCTGGGCGAGCGCGTGAGAGGGGTTCGGCGGGCGTGCGGGCGCGGAGAGACCGAGGGCGAAGCCGCCCTCGGGCCCCGGCGCCCGCTCGCGCGGGCGCGCGGTCCGCTCGGAGAAAGGTATTGGGTGTGCGGGGGGCGCGGTCGGGGCGCGCATGGGCGCGGTTCTTCCTGCTACGAGGCGGGCGCGGGGGCCGGGGTGACGACACCCCGGGTCCGCAGGCGCTCGAGCAAATCCGCTGCCACGGCGCTGTCCTGGCGGGCGAACTCGGCGAGAACCTTGGAGCGGGCCCGCTCGTCCATCGAGCTCAGATAGGCGACGACCTCCTCGGTCTTCTGCTGCTGGAGGAGGGCGGCGAGGATGTCGCGGGCGTCGGCGGGCTTCTGCGCCTCGAGCGTCTCGAGGGCCTTGCGGAACTGCCGGTCGCCCTCGGTCGCGGCGATGGCGGCGCGGTATTCCTCGAAGGCCCGGCGCTCCTGGTCGAGGCGGGCCTTGTCGGCGTCGACGCGCCCACGCTCGGCCAGGACGGCCCGCTGCAGGTCTTCGAGCTCACGCTGGCGGCGCCCCAGCCGGGCCAGCTCGAGGCGCTCGGCCTGATCCTGGCGCTGCAGGGCCTCCTCGGCCGAGACCGGGGCGCGGGCCAGCACCGTCGCCTGGGCGAGGGTGGCGGCCTGGGCCTGGGCTTCCTCTTCGGCGGCCTCGAGCGCGGCCGCCTCGGCGGCCACGGTGCGGGCGAAGGTCTCGCGGACGGTGCGCAGGCGCGCCGTGTTCAGCCGGCCGCTGACTCCCAGCCAGCCCACGAAGGCCGCCGCGGCCAGGGCGTGGGCCAGCGCCAGGACGGTCAGGATCGACCACAGACTCTTCATGGCGTGGTGCCCTCGGGAAGGTGCCCGGCCTCGGCGCCCGCGCGGCGGGCGCGGGCGGCCGCGGCGGCGATGCTGATGTCATCGAGGACCGAGTGCTCGCGGCGGCGCTGCGCCTCGAGCCAGGCGTCGTAGCGGCGCTGCTTGAGGAGTTCGACCGCGCGCGTGGCCGTGGTGGCGCGGCTCAGGGAGGCGCGGGCGGCCTCGAGGCGCTGGTGAATGCCGGCGAGCTCAAGCGCCGCCTGACGGGCCTTGGCGGTCAGCCCGAACGCGGCGGCGGCCTGGAGGCGAACCGCGAGGAGGGTGACGCCGCCGGAGGGGCCGGAGCCCGCGAGGTGGGTGCGGAGGTCCTGCTTGGCGGAGGCGAGGGCGGCGTGGTGGGCGAGGGCGCGCTCCTGCACGGCGCGGAGCTCGTTCTGAAGCTCGGCGACGCGGCGCTGCTCCTGGCGCTGCGCGCGGGCCCGCATGTCCAGCACGCTCTGGAGCTCGAAAACGAAGCCCGGGTGCCTGGGCGGGTGCGGGTTGCTCGGGGTGTGGCCCAGGGGGGTCTCCGGTTCAGGCGCGGCCGGCGACGAGCGGGCGCGTGGCCTGGTGGATCGCGGCCCCGGCCTCGATGGCCAGGCGCAGCATGCGGGCCCGGGCCGAGGCGAAGTCTTCGTGGTCCTTGGGTGCCTGCTGGAGCAGCTCGGCGAGGCGAGGCTGGAAGGCGATGGCGGCGTCGGCCTCGGGGCTCGATCCGCGGGCGTAGGCCCCGATCTGGACCAGGTCTTCGACGTCGCGGTAGGCGGCCAGGAGGCGAACGACCTGGCGGCGCGCGGCCAGGTGCTGCTCGTCGCAGAGCTGGTCGGCGAGGCGGCTGACCGAGTCGAGCACGTCCAGCGCGGGGTAATGGCCCCGCTGGGCCAGGCGGCGCGAGAGGACCAGGTGCCCGTCGAGGATGCCGCGCGTCGCGTCGGCGATGGGCTCGGTGAGGTCGTCGCCCTCGACGAGCACGGTGTAGAGCCCGGTGATGGAGCCGGGCCCGGCGGCGAGGGTGCCGGCCCGTTCGAGCACGCGCGGGAGCAGGGCAAAGACGCTGGGGGTGTAGCCGCGGGTCGCGGGCGGTTCTCCGACGGAGAGGCCGATCTGGCGCTGGGCGTGAGCGAGGCGGGTGATCGAGTCCATCATGAGCAGGACCGAGTCGCCGCGGTCGCGGAAGTACTCCGCGATGGCGCAGGCCGAGAGGGCGGCGCGCACGCGCATGAGCGGGGACTGATCGCCGGTGGCCACGACCACCACCGAGCGGGCCAGGCCCTCGGGGCCGAGGGAGCTGGTGAGGAAGTCGCCCACCTCGCGGCCGCGCTCGCCGATCAGGGCGACCACGTTGACGTCGCTGGAGGCCCGGCGCGCGATCCATCCCAGCAGGGTGCTCTTGCCGACTCCCGGCCCGGCGAAGATTCCCAGGCGCTGGCCGCGGCCCAGGGTGGTCATGAGGTCCAGGGCGCGCACGCCGGTGTGCAGGGGGCGGTCGATGTGCCCGCGCGCCAGGGCGGGGAGCGGCTCGGGCTCGAGGGGCTGGGGCGTGGTGGCGTGGACGGGGCCCGCGCCGTCGAGGGGGCGACCCAGGGCATCGATCACCCGGCCCAGGAGGGCGGGACCGACTGGCGTCGTGCGGCCGGACTGCTCGCCCACGACCTCGTCGCCGGGGCTGATGCCCGTGGTGGCGCCGAGGGTCATGACCATGGCGTGCGGGCCGTCGAAGCCGATGACCTCGCCCCGTGCGAGCGGTTCGGCGGGGTCGGCGCCGTCGCGGGCGGCGGGGGCCCGGCGGCGCGGCGGGGCGATGCGCACCAGCGCGCCGACGGGCAGGGGCAGGTCGCGGGCCAGCACGATCAGGCCGCGGAGCGCCGCGACGCGGCCGGTGACGCGGATCGGCTGGAGGGCGTCCAAAGTGCCGAGCTGGGCCCGGAGGGCGGTCACGGCGTGGTCTCCGGCGGGTTCGCGGCCGGGGCGGAAGGGAGCAGGGCCTCGGCCAGGCGGGAGAGCTGCGTGCCGATGGAGGCATCGATGGTGCCCCCGCCGGGCTCGAGGCTGCGGGCCAGGCACGACCCGCGGGCCAGGGTGGCGTCCTCCACGAGGGTGACGTGCTCGCCGGCGGCATGGACCCGGAGCACGTCCGGGAGGATCTCCTCCACGAGCACGTGATCCTCGGGGTGCACATGGATGGCCAGGCGGGTGGGCCGGAGGACCAGCGCCAGCACGGCGTCGAGCTGTGCGCGCACGACGCCGGGGTCGACCTCGATGACGCGGCGGGTGACCTTCTCGGCGATCGCCAGGGCCAAGCGCAGCACGTCGACCTCGGCGGCGCGGACCAGGTCGTCGCGCCGGCGCCGGAACTGGGCCAGTCCCTCCGACCAGCCCGAGGCGATGGCCTTGAGCTCGGCCTGGCGCTCGGCCATCGCCTCGATCCTGGCGGCGCGGGCGCCCTCGACGCGGCCCTCCTCGAGCCCCTTGGCGAAGCCGCGGGCCCGGCCCTCGGACTCGGCGCCGCTCACCAGCCGGGCCCGCTGGGCCAGGGCTTCGGAGACGATGGTCTCGGCGCGCGTGCGCGCGTGATCCACGATCTCCTCGCCCTGGCGGAGAAGGTCACCGAGGTCCAGGACGACGGCGTCGCGGGGAAGGCCGGACGGGTTGGGGCATTTGATCAGCGGCATCGGGGCGCGGGCGTGGAGGTAGGGGCTGGTCGGTGCGGGGCGGAGCGGATCAACGGTGGGTCGCGGGACGCGGGAGGCCTAGACGATCAGGTCGCTCTCGCCGCCGCGGCCCGCGATGATGATGTCGCCCGAGTCCTCGAGGCGGCGGACGACGTCGACGATCTTCTGCTGGGCGGCCTCGACGTCGCTGACGCGGACGGGGCCCATGTACTGCATGTCCTCGCGGATGAGCGTGGCGGCGCGCTCGGACATGTTGGCGAAGATCTTCTGCTGGAGGTCCGGGCTGGCGGTCTTGAGGGCCAGGGAGAGCTCGTCGTTCTCGACCTCCTTGAGGATCGCCTGGATGCCCTTGTCGTTCACCAGGCGGATGTCCTCGAAGACGAACATCAGCCGGCGGATCTCCTCGACGAGCTCGGGGTCCTCGGCCTCCAGCCCCTCCATGATGGACTTCTCGGTGGCGCGGTCGGCGAGGTTGAGGATCTCCGCCACGGTGGGGATGCCGCCCGCCTTTTCCATGCTCTGCATGAGCATGTTCGAGAGCCGGCTCTCGAGGCCCTTCTCCACCTCGCGGATGACCTCCGGGTTGGTCTGCTCCATGTTGGCGATGCGCTTGATGACCTCGATCTGCTTCTGCATGGGCAGGCCGGAGAGGATCTCGGCGGCCTTGTGGTGCGGGAGGTGGCAGACGATCAGGGCGATGGTCTGCGGGTGCTCCTCCTGGATGAAGGTGAGAAGGTTCTCGCTCTCGGCCTTCTGGAGGAAGGAGAAGGGGGTCTTCTGGACCTGGGTCTGGATCTGCTGGAGGACGCGGTCGGCGACGCCCCCGTCGAGCGACTGCTTGAGGAGCACCCGCGCGTAGTCGAGGCCGCCCTCGTTGACGTACTCGCTGGCCATCGACATGGTGTAGAACTCCTCCACGACGGCGTGGCGGAGCGTGTCGGGGACGCGGCCCAGGCCGGCCAGCTCGCGCGTGACCTCCTCGATCTGCTCGGGCCCGAGCTGCTTGAGCAGCTCGCCGGCGATGCCGGCGTCGAGGGTCATGAGCAGGATGGCCGCCTTGGTCAGCCCGCCCAGCTCGGCGGGGTTGTCCGGCAGTCGTTCGTTGGGCTTGCGGGGCATGGCCGGGAGTGTGGGGGGCGAGCGGGACGGGAACGAAAAGGTGCCGGGAGGGGGGGTCGCGGGCGATCAGGTCTCGGTGGTGAGCCAGCGGTTGAAGAGGGTCGCCGCGTCCTTGGGGTTCTTCTTGACGAGCTGGGAGACCTGCTCGAGCATCTTCTTGGTCTTGAGGGAGTCGTCGTCGATCTCGATGCCCGCCATGGCGGTCTCGCCCTCGATGGCCTCGCCGACGAGGTCGGCCCCGACCGAGAGGGCGGGGGGCACACCCACGAGCTCCTCGGCGGTGGGCAGGCGCAGGGGGCGGGTGCTCTTGCGGACCATCACCGCCATCATGCCCATGGCGAGCACGGCCAGGCCCCCGAGCAGCGCGGTGCGGATGAGCCCGCCCGCCGCGAGCGAGGAGACACCGCCGAAGCCCGCGCCGCCCCCCCCGGGGGAGGGCGCGGGGCCGTCGCCCGAGCCGATCCCGGGCGCGAGGCCCGCGAGCGGGAGCGCGACGGGGATGAGCGAGACGACCACCGAGTCGGTGCGGACGCCCGCCTCGGCGGTGGTCTCGACGAGGGGGCTGAGCAGGTCCTTGAGCCGCTGCTGCTCGGCGGGCCAGGCGGCGTTGATCTCGTCCTCGGTCGGCTCGGCCGCGGGGGCGGCGCCCGCGGTCACCAGGCGCCTCTGGCGCACCAGGCGCGCGACCCAGTCGCGCGGGACGCTGACGCTGACGAAGATGCGCGTGGGGCGGCCCTTGGGGTCCAGCGTGGTGGTCTCCTCACGGCCGAACTCGGTCTCGAACTGGCTCTCGCTGGTCTCCTGGGTGGTGACGCTGCGGTCGCCCCCGCCGCGGTTGATGTCCATGGGCACGTTGGAGCGGACGCCCGGCTCGGCGCCCGGCGTGGACTGCGTCGAGTTGCTGGTCTGGGAGTTCTCGCGGGAGATGAGCGACTCGCTCCCGTCCCCCTTGGGCAGGACGCGGGTGCGGGTGGTCTGGCTCTGCCCGACCTCGACCTGGGCGGCGTTGACCGAGACGATGACGCCGTCGATGAACGAGAGGCTGGCCTCGATCTTCTCCTGCACGCGCTGCTCGATCTTGCTGACCTGCTCGAGGTAGGTCGAGCCGTCGACGGCCCCCTCGGGGCGGCTGCGGTACCAGCGGCGCTTGGCGCCGTCGATGATGCGGACGCTGGCCGGGTCGAGCCCGGCGGTGGAGCCCGAGACCATGAGGGCGATGGAGTCGACCAGGGACTGCTCCATGGCGTACCCGGGGTCGGTGAAGACGGTGACCTGGGCGGTGGGGCGGCGGACGGAGGCCCCCATGCCGCGGGGCGCGGGGGCGTCGATGATCACGCGGGCGTCGGCGATGCCGGGGATGTTGGTGATGATGGCCCGGAGCTCGTTCATCACGGCCTGCTGGTAGAGCTGGTCGAGCTGGCTCTTGGGCATCATCCAGTTCTGCTTCTCGGCGATGTTCCGGAACATCACCGAGGTGTCGCCGGGCATCTGCTGGGCGCGGGCGAGCTGCGCCTGCACGATGTGCCGGCGGCTCTGGGGGACCATGACGGCCCCGGTGGTCGAGAGCGTGTAGGCGGTCCCGCTGGAGTCCAGGTAGCCGGCGACGCGCTTCTGCTCCGCCGAGTCGACCCCCGGCAGGAGCTCGACGACGTCGGCGGTGCCCGCGTACTGGGTGACGAGGAAGAGCGTCATCAGGGCGATGACGCAGACGGCGGCGACCAGGAGCTTGTGGGTCAGGGTCAGCCGCGAGAGCTGCGAGCCGATGGCCTGTAGGGCGCGACGAAGCTGGTCCATGACCGCCCGGCCTCCATGCCGTGTGCCGCCCGGCGTGTTCCGACGCCGGCCCCGACCGACGAGCGCCGCGCCGGCATCCTGCCGCACGCGGGCCCGAGACTATCGCCTCTCTTCGGCCCGCGGGGACGGGCCGCTTGAAACCGGGGTGGCGGCCCGGTCCCGGGCGGCGAGGCGTGCGAGCACGTCGGCGGCGGTGCGGCGGACCAGGTCGGGCTCGGCCTCGGAGGCGGCGACCGCGCGGAGGCGCTCGACGACGGCCGCGTCAGGAGCGGCCGTCGTTCGCGCGAGCTGGTTCCCCAGCACGATCAGGGCGTTGCGCTTGAGCATGTCCAGGCGGGCCCGCTTCATCGAGCTCCCCGAGAGGGCGCGGGAGCGGTCGGCGGGGGTCCAGCCCAGGACCGCGAGAAGATCGAGGGAGGCGAAGCGGGGGGTGTAGTCGGGGTGGACCGTGGCGTCCGCCGCGGCCACGGCGGGGCGCGGCGAGTTGTGGGGACAGACCTCCTGGCAGACGTCGCACCCGAAGAGCCAGTCGCCCACGGGCGCGTGCCCGCCCGGCTCGATCGGGCCCCGGTGCTCGATGGTGAGGTAGCTCAGGCACCGCGCGGCGTCGACCGAGTAGGGGGTGATGGCCCCGGTCGGACAGGCGTCGAGGCAGCGGGTGCAGGTGCCGCAGTGGTCGGGGGAGGGCTCCTGCTCGGGAGGGGGCTCGAGCGCGAGCGTGGTGGCGATGCCGCCGAGGAGCACGTAACTCCCGCCCCGCGGGGTGATCAGGAGGGTGTTCTTGCCTACCCATCCCAGGCCGGCGCGGGCGGCGTGCTCGCGCTCGAGCACCGGCGCGGTGTCGACAAAGCACCGGAACGTCTCCGCGGGGAAGCGGGCGGCGAGGGTGTCGGCGAGCCCGTGCAGGCGGCGCTTGATCGTGGCGTGATAATCGCGGCCACGGGCGTATCGGGCGATCAGGCCGTGCCCGGAGGCGACGGGTTCGGCCCGGGAGCCGGAGCCGCGGGCCGCGTAGCGGTCGGCGACCATGAGCAGGGAGGCGCATCCCGGGACGAGGCGGGCCGGGTCGGCGCGGATGGCGGCGTGGCGGGCGAGCCAGTCCATGCTGCCGTGCCGGCCCGCCGCGAGCCAGGCGGTGAGCTCGTCCTGGTAGGCGCTGGGCCGGGCGGGGGTGATGCCCGCCTGGGCGAAGCCGAGGTCGCGGCAGGCGGTGAGGACCTCGCGGGCGAGCTGGAGCGGGTCGCCTGGGGCCACTGTAAATGGTAGTTCCGGGGTCGGGACCGGTCGGGCCGCCGCGGAGGGGGCGGGTGGTCGAGGTGCGGACGTATCCGGGCGCGGGGCGTTTTTGTGCGTGGAGGGGATATCGCGCCGGAGGTCCCGGGTCCTAGAGTCGTCTCCCGGGTAAAGCATCCGTTCATCCGGATGGACGGCTGGATGCGACCCGGCGGGCGTTGCGGGCGCGCCGCGGTGGCGCGACCGGCAGCCTTTTCTCTGGCCAGCTCGCGGAGACCGCGCCGATGCTCCGACTCTTCACCTCCGAGTCCGTTTCGATGGGTCATCCCGACAAGGTGGCCGACCAGGTCTCCGACGCCGTGCTCGACGCGATGCTCGCCGAGGACCCGTTCAGCCGCGTGGCGTGCGAGACGCTCTGCTGCACGGGCCTGGTGGTGGTGGCGGGGGAGGTGACGACCAACACGTACGTGAACATCCCCGACCTGGTGCGCGAGGTGGTGCGTGAGATCGGGTACACGTCGGGGGACATGCGCTTCGACGCGGACTCGTGCGGCGTGCTCGTGGCGCTGAACAAGCAGGCCCGCGACATCGCGGTGGGCGTGGACCGGGGGGGCGCCGGCGACCAGGGGATGATGTTCGGCTTTGCCTGCCGCGAGACCCCGGAGCTGGTCCCGCTCCCGATCCAGCTTGCCCACCGCCTGGTGGAGCAGCAGGCGCACGTGCGCCGCGAGGGGCTGGTGCCGGGGCTTCGCCCGGACGCCAAGAGCCAGGTGACGGTCGAGTACGATGCGGGCAAGCCCGTGCGGGTGGACACGGTAGTGCTTTCGACGCAACACGAGCCGGTGTGGAACGAGCGCCAGGACCAGCTCCGGCGCGAGGTGATCGAGCACATCATCCGCCCCGTGCTGGGCGAGAAGTGGAACCCCGGGATCACCGTGCACGTGAACCCCACCGGGCGGTTCGAGATCGGCGGGCCACACGGCGACACCGGGCTGACCGGGCGGAAGATCATCGTCGACACCTACGGGGGGATGGGGCGGCACGGGGGCGGTGCGTTCAGCGGCAAGGACCCGACGAAAGTGGACCGCTCGGCGGCGTACATGGCCCGGCACATCGCCAAGAACGTGGTCGGCGCCGGGCTCGCGGACCGCTGCGAGATCCAACTCTCCTACGCGATCGGCGTCGCCGAGCCGACGAGCGTCTTCGTGGAGTGCTTCGGCACCGCCCAGGCCGACGAGGGGAAGATCTCGCGGGCGATCCGCGACCTCTTCCCGCTGACGCCCAAGGGGATCATCGAGTCGCTGCGGCTGCGCTCGCCGATCTACGGTCCGACGGCCCGGCACGGCCACTTTGGGCGGGCCGCGTACGAAGGGCACTACTTCGATCGCGTCGCCCGCCAGAACAAGGGCGGGAAGGTGGAGTTCTTCACCTGGGAGAAGACGGATAAGGCCGAGGCGCTCCGCCGCGCCGTCGGATAAAAAAAGGCCGGGTTCGGGGTGGGTTGGAGGGCGAGCTGGCGGCGGGTGTGCCCGCAATGGGCGATGGTGATTAGGTGCGCACTAATCCGCTCGAAAATGGCAGGAAACTCGCAGGAAGCCTGATCCGACCGCCGATTCACTCGGTATGGGATGGGGTCGGAAATTCGGGATTGCACCTGCCATGCGGACACCGAACCACGCTGTTTTCGCTGCTGCCGCCTGCTTCCTGCTCAGTGCCTCATGCTCGAGCTACCAGTCGAGCCGGGTCCAGGGCAACTTCCTTCCCTCCAGCGGGTCTTCGGCGGGCGAGGCGGCGGCGGTCCTGCCGGTGGTGCCGGCCGACACGCTCGAACGCACCGTGGTGCGAGTGGAGGTTCCCGAGGGGGACACCGGCGGGGGGCGTTCCTACCGGGCGGGCACGGGCGTGTATGTCGGGCACAACACGGTCGTGACGGCCCATCACGTGATCGCCGACGGCCCGGCCGAGAGCTCGGTCGTGCAGACGATGCGGCTGGTCCCCTGGACCGCGGAGCGCAGCGCCCGGAACAACCTGGCCAACGGCGGGGGGACGCTCGACGGCGCCCCGTACCTGGACCTGGCGATCATCGAGACGAATAAGCACGGGGACGTGGAGGCGGCCCGCCTGGCCGTCAAGCGGCCCGCGGTGGGCGATGAGGTGACCGCGTTCGGGCTGGGCGGGGGCGGCAAGCACCTGCGCCAGCAGTCGGGGCGGGTCGTGGGGCGGTCGCTGGACGGCACCTTCCTGGCGATGGACTTCTCCTCGATCAAGGGCGACTCGGGCGGGCCCGTCTTCAACTCGAGCGGGGAGCTGATCGGGATCATCCTGGGGGGCGGTCCCGATTACACGCCCTGGCGCGTGCGGGTCTTCCCCGAGCGCGAGCAGCAGTTCTCGATCATCTATCCGGACTTCGAGCGGGCCCGGGCGATCGACGGCCAGACGCTGGTGCTCGACCTGACGGGGACCAAGGTCGCCTCGATGGTCAGCAGGCACCGCGCCGGCGATACAGCCCTCGCGTCGCGATGAACTCGCCAACCAGCGGGTCGAGCGGGAGCCGGGCGGGGTCGCCGGCCCGGGCGGGGTCGCCGGCCCGGGCGGTGGCGCTTCCACGGGCGGGTTCCGCGGCCGACTCGAGCGTCGCGCGGACGCGCGTCGAGCTGGCAACGAGCGGCGGAACGCTCACCAGCCGGGCCGCCCAGCGCACCAGCTCATCCTCGCTGTAAATCCCGGATGTGCGGAGCCGGGCCGCCAGGTCCGCGCCGGTGGTCACTCCCGATTGCCGGGCGGTCACGTCCCCGGGATCGCGCGGCATCACCACCGGCTCGGCGAGGCGGATGAGCTCGCGGAAGTCCCGCCAGCGATGGAAGTCGGCGGACTGGTCGGCGCCGATCAGGAGCCGGATGACGGTTCCCGGCCCGAGGGCACGCCGCGCCCGGCGGACCGTGTCGATGGTGTAGCTGGGTGCTTCGCCGCGGTCGAGCTCGTCGGTCCAGACCGCCGAGCGCGGGAGCCCGCGGGTCGCCAGGCGGAGCATCTCGAGGCGGTCGGCGTCGGAGGCTCCGGGCCCGCTGGGCTTCAGGGGCGAGCGGGCGGCGGGTATGTAGACGATCCAGGCGGCCCCGACGGCGTCCAGGGCGGGTTCGAGCGCGTCGCGGACCGCGGCGGGGAGGCGAACGTGGCCGAGGTGGGGCGGATCGAAGCTGCCGCCGAACAGGAAGATCACCGGCACGCCGGGGGGCACCGGCAGGGGCGTGATGGGAGCCTCCATGCCAGGAGGGTACGGTGCGGCCGGCGCGATGCCGCGCGGCAGATGACGAGCGCCCGACGAGCACGGCGCTCGGCACGTCGCCGGCGACAGTCGGCACGCGGGCAGGCGGTGCGCGGCGGGCGGTGCGCGGCAGGCGAGAACGGGAGGCGGGAGACGGAGACGAGACGGGCACTGATATGGCGCCGCGCGTCACGCGCGCTTGCTGGGCCAACGGTGGCGCGGCCGGGCGCGCCGGGTGTGGGAGGTGCAGGAGTGCGGCGGCACGGCCCGCTACGATGGGCGTTGTTCGTGGCCCCGTCGTCTAGTCTGGTCTAGGACACCACCCTTTCAAGGTGGCGACACGGGTTCGAATCCCGTCGGGGTCACTTGTAGGTTGTTTGCCAGCCTGTTGTGAGAGCATCTCTTCGGGGTTGCGCTTCACCGTCGACTACCTGATCGGGCACGGATGCATGAGTTCTCGAGTTGCCCGGCCGGTGCGGTCCGAGCCGCCCGACGGTCGGGGTGAACACGCCTTTTTCAGCCGGCAGCATCTGCTCGGCCTCACGGGATCTTGGCCGCCTTGAGCGAGATGGCCGATCCTGGTATGACCGCACGAGGAAAGCCATTCGCTTCCCCGAACACAACATGCGGGTCCAGGACGCGGTTCTGCGCGTTGCTGATGATCACCGCGAACGACCTCGGGGCGGTCTGCTGGCTCGCGCCGACCACGAGGACTCGACCGTCCCCCACGGCGGCCGCCGAGATCTTCGGAGCGGTGTCGTAAACATTCTCATAAACGCCGTAGTGGCCCCAGGTTAGCCCGTCCGCCGACCGCATCACGTGCACGCGGTTTTCCTCGGTGCCGTCCACGGTCCCCGACGTGGGGGCGTTGATGTGCCGGTACACATAAGCCAGGTAAAACCAATCGCGGTCGGCCGTGAGGGCGACGTTGCTTCGCGGCTGTCCCAGGGTGGTGATCGTGGCCACGCGCCAGTCCGACGGGGTCTGCTCGGGCGTGATCCGGCTGCCGGTCACGGCCGAGTAATACCGGTCACCGCTCCCCCACACGAGCACGGTCGGGGTCGGGGAAGCGGTGGTGTTGGTGCCGCCGTAGAGGCGGGCGACCTGTGGCCGGGTATCCACCCCGCTGTTCTCCGCGAGCACGGGCGTCTTCGGCGTGCCCAGGACGCGATAGGTCGAGCTGTCGTAGATCCACAGCCCGGTCATGCCGGAGGTCGTCCTGGAAGTCACCAGCCATTGCGCGCCCTGCAGGTGCTGAAAGGCCGGTGGCGAGCTCGTGGCTTCGAAGACACCGACACCGGGGCTATTGGCGTTCATCTGGTTCGGCCCCTCGATGGTCTCCCAGTTCGTGGCGCCGAGCCCGGTCACGATCTCGATTAGTTGATTGTCGTTCCATCCGAGCACGCGCGTCGCCCCCGTCGTGTCCATTCCGCAGCCCACGCCACCTGTCGAGCCGGGCCGGAAGGTTTGGTTCACGTCCTGCCACGTCGAGCCCGTGTCCGCGGACCAACGCACGCGGGCACGGGGATTGCCCTGATCAACGCAGTACCCCAACATGAGTTGAACGGAATCGCCCTGATTTCCAGCGCTGCCCTTGCAACCGGGCAGCAGGGCGAACGCGAGAACCATCACGAACGGTGCGAGGAAGGACCTCATCGTCGAACTCCCTGGGTTTGTGGCGGTGTGTCTTACGGAGTCTAATGAAGCGCGAGCCCCTGCGGCAACACACTGGAGATTCGGTGGATAGTCCCGCGCGGACGGGCCGCGCGCTCAAGAGCTCGGTCGCGGTGATCCGCGGGCCAGGGGCGGTATCCCGGCGTTCGTATCAGCTTGCGCCATAGCTACTTGTCTCCGCCGAGCGGTGGTCCACGCTCAACATATACCCTGACCGGGCGCGCCCAGACTGCATACCACCATGCCTTGCCGTGAACGAACGGGCCGTCTGGAGACCGAGCTCATGAGGCACTGCCCTGGCTCGCGGGACACGCATGGGGCGGTGCGCCGGCGTCCTCCGGGCCGGTGAGCAGCCGGGCACGACCAGCAGGCCCGCGGGGGCAGGTTGGCGCATTGTTCAGAGAGGCCGGCGATCACGTCCCCCGGCAGGGGTCCCAACGGCTCAGCGCCGAAGAGCCGAAGCCTCGCCTGACGCGTCCCTTCTGTGGCGGGCGCGGGTCCCACCTAGGCGCTCCGGTCGCGCGCGGACCGGCTCTCTATCCGTCTCATCCCTTCAGGCCGTGCGCCGGACGTCCGATTCCGTGCGGCGGGTCTGGCCAACCAGGAGATGTTATCGGTGCGCTGTCTGTCCTCCAAACCAAAGCCGGATGCGCATGGACGGCGGCCCGTGATGGGTGCACTGCTGGCACTGCTCGCGGCCACGCTGTGGCTGGGCGGGGTCGCGGCCGGGCTGGGCGGGCTGGCGGGGTACGCCACGACCGCGGAGCCGGCGCCGCCCGCGCCGGGGCGCTGGCCCCTGGAGACGCGCCTGGAGCTCGACCCGGCGAGGCCCACGCTGGTGCTCTTCCTGCACCCGCGCTGCCCGTGCTCGGCGGCGACGCTGACGGAGCTCAACCGGGTGCTGGCCCGGGTGGGGCCGAGCGCGGCGCGCGTCACGGTCGCGGTCTACGCGCCCACGACCGAGCCGGCGGGCTGGGACCGCACGCCCCTGCGCGGGCGCGCGGCCGGGCTTCCCGGGGTGTGTGTGGTGGACGACGCGGACGGGCAGGAAGCCCGGCGCTTCGGGGCCGCACGCTCCGGGCACGCCGTGCTCTACGGGCCCGAGGGCCGGCTGCGGTTCAGCGGGGGACTGACGGCCTCGCGCGGGCACGAGGGTGACAACGCGGGGGCGGACACGGTGGCGGCGGTGCTGGCGGGTCGTCCGCCGGTGGCCGAGCGGACGCCGACGTTCGGGTGCGAGATCGTCGCGGGCGTGGCGGCGGGCTGCCCGCTGTGCGCGTCGGAGGGATCGCCATGACCACGGAGCCTTGCGCCTCGGGCCCCGGCGCGGCCGCGCTGCGCACGCGCGAGCGGGCCGAGCAGCTCTTCCGCCAGGATCACGGGGCGGTGCTGCGCCGCACGGACCGGCTCTTCGCGAGCCTGATGATCTTCCAGTGGTTGGCCGCGATCGTGGCGGCCCTGGTGATCTCCCCGCGAGCCTGGGCCGGCACCACCAGTCACCTGCACGTGCACGTGGTGGCGGCGGTGCTGCTGGGGGGGCTGATCGCGGCGCTCCCGGTGACGCTGGCGCTCTGCTGGCCGGGGCGGGCCC
>DASPKO010000157.1:0-4233 GCA_035628055.1 Phycisphaerales bacterium | reverse complement strand
GTTCCGGCGGGCGTGTCCCCGAGCATCGGGACCAGCACCAGGGCCAGGACGGTGAAGATGTCTTCGACGATGAGCCACCCCACCGCGACGTGCCCGTGCGGGGTGTGGATCATCGAGCGCGTGGTGAGCACGCGCAGGAGCACCACGGTGCTCGCCACCGCCATGGCCATGCCGAGTACCAGGGTTGTCTTGAGGGGCCACCCGAACCAATGGAACACTGCGACGGTGGCGGCGGCGGCGATCAGGCTCTGGCCCGCGGCGCCGGGAATGGCCACGCGACGGACCGCGATGAGGTCCTTGAGTTGGAAGTGGAGCCCGACCCCGAACATGAGCAGGATGACGCCGACCTCGGCGAGCTGCTGGGCGAGGGCCACGTCGCCGGTGAACCCGGGCGTGTGGGGGCCGATCATGACTCCGGCGAGCAGGTAGCCGACGATCGGGGAC
This sequence comes from Phycisphaerales bacterium, assembly GCA_035628055.1. Classification (GTDB taxonomy): domain Bacteria; phylum Planctomycetota; class Phycisphaerae; order Phycisphaerales; family UBA1924; genus DASPKO01. The sequence continues at coordinate 3,789 of DASPKO010000157.1, read as the reverse complement.
AGGCCCAGCCGCTGGGTGATCAGCCCGAGAACCCAGGCGCCGGCGAAGGCGGCCGCGATGGTGGTCAGGAGGGGCAGGTGCTGGACCGCGGCCAGGGTCGCGGGCGGGCTGCAGAGCATCGCGGAGTGTACTGCCCGGCGGTTGGCGGCCCGGAGGCCGGGCGGAGAGCCGGGCGACCGCGCCCGCAGAGCGGGACCCGTCGCGGGCCCGCGGAATACACTGCCGGCGCATGGCACTGATCGTCACGGGAACCATCGGGATCGACTCGGTCTACACGCCGGACGGCCAGGCCGAGAAGGTGCTGGGCGGCTCGTGCACGTACTTCGCCGCGGCGGCGTCGTTCTATGCGCCTGTGCGCGTGGTGGCGGCGGTGGGGGGCGATTTTCCAGCGCGGTTCGACGCGGTGCTGGCGGGCTTCCGGGGGGTGGACCTGACGGGGCTGGAGCGCCGGCCGGCGTCGAAGACGTTCGCGTGGGGGGGGCGGTACGCCCCCGGCATGAATGCCCGCGAGACGCTCTACACGGAGCTGGGCGTGCTGGCGGAGGAGCCGCCGGCGATCCCGGAGAGCTACCGCGACTCGCGGCTGGTCTTCCTGGCCAACACGCACCCCGCGGTGCAGCGTGGGCTCTTGGCGAAGTTCCCGGGGCGCAAGCTGGCGGTGGCGGACACGATGGACCTGTGGATCCGCACGGCCCGCCCGGAGCTGGAGGCCCTGCTCCGCGAGGTGGACGGGCTGGTGCTCAACTACGACGAGGCGGAGCTGCTCACGGGCCAGAGCAACACGGTGGCGGCGGCGCGGAGCATCCTGAAGCTGGGGCCGTCCTTCGTGGTGGTGAAGAAGGGCGAGCATGGGTGCCTGTTTGCGCATCGGGAGGGGATCGGGGCGCTCCCGGCGTACCCGTGCGAGCGCGTGGTGGACCCGACGGGCGCGGGCGACACCTTCGCCGGAGGGATGATGGGGTACATCGCGGAGCGGATGGCGAGCGACCCGGCGCTGGAGCCGGCCTCGATCGACGTGGTGCGGTACTCGCTGGCGCACGGGACGGTGCTGGCCTCGTTCAACATCGAGGCCTTCAGCCTGGACCGGCTGGCGCGGCTGAGGCGGGCCGAGATCGACGCCCGGTACAGCGAGTTTGCGCGGATGGTCCGGGTGGTGTGAGGGGTTGTGGAGGCCGCGAGTCGGCGCGCACTCGACGTGGGATGGCTCAGGGCTCACAGGGCGGCGCGGAGGGAGCGCGCGGGGCGCGGCGGCGCGGGGGCCGCGGCGGCGGGGGGCCCGGCCGCGGGGGGCCCGGCCGCGGGGGGGAAGTATCTCGAGCCGTACCGCGACGTGATCCGCGAGCGCGGCGCGGGTTTCGAGGCGCTGCTGTGGTCGAGCCGGGAGAGCCAGCGGGCCCGGTTTCGCGCGGTGTGCGAGATGGTCGAGCTCCAGGGTCGGACCGTGCTGGACGCGGGGTGCGGCAACGCGGACTTTCTCGAGTTTTTGGACGGGGCTGGGGTTGGCTACCGGAGCTATCTGGGCATCGACGCGCTGGCGGAACTGGTGGAGAACGCGCGCCGGCTCGGGCGCCCGGCCGAGCGTCTGGCGGTGCTGGACTTCGTGGCGGAGACGGAGGCGTTCCGCACGGTGGGCAGGTGGCTCGGGGGGCCGCCGGAGATCATCGTGTTCAGCGGGTCGCTCAACACGCTGGAGCAGGGGCAGGCGCTGGCGGTGCTGGAGCGGGCGTGGGCGGCGTGCGGGGAGGCGCTGGTGTTCAACTTCCTGTGCTCGGGGCCGAACGACCCGCCGCCGGCACGGCAGCCGGGGCCGGCGCGGCGGTTCGAGACACTGGCGATGCTGCGCTGGGCGCTGGCGCGCACCGAGCTGGTGCGATACCGCCAGGACTACCTGTGCGGGCACGACGGGACCGTGGCGATGCGCAAGGGGGGGCGGATCACGGGATAGGGGTGACCGAGGCACGAAGGCACGAGAGGCACGGAGGCGCGGAGGGTGAAGCGGTTGGGGAGCGGGGTGGGGAAGCGATCGGCCAGCTAGCATCGCGGCATGGCAATCCTGGTTCTGCAGCATGACGCCGACGCGCCCGTGGGAAGGCTTGGGGCCGTCTTTCGCGACCTGGGCCTGAAGCTCGACGTCCGCCGGCTTGACCTGGCCGCGGGGGCGGCCGGACCGGGCGTGCGCACTGATCTGCCGGCGGACCTCGACGACGTGCACGGGATCATCAGCCTGGGCGGGAGCGCGAACCTCAGCGATTCGCCGCGCGCGTGGTGGATGGAGGGGGAGGTCGCCCTGCTGGCGGAGGCGCACCGGCGACAGATGCCGGTGATTGGTGTCTGTCTCGGGGCCCAGATGGTGGCGCAGGCCCTCGGCGGGACCGTGGGGCCGATGGCGCGCCCGGAGTGGGGGTACGGGAGCGTCAAGCTCACGACGGCGGGCCAGACCGAGACGGTGCTGGCGGGAGTGCCGTGGGAGTGCCCGTTCTTTCACGCGCACGGGCAGGAAGTGAAGACGGTGCCCGCGGGGGCGACGGTGCTGGCGAGCTCGGAGGCGTGCGCGGTGCAGGCGTTCCGGGCGGGGCTGCGGACGTACGCCTTCCAGTTCCATTTCGAGGCCGACGAGGAGGGGGCGGCGCGGATCATGCGGCACGTGCCGGGCGACGGGATCGCGGGCCCGGCAGGGCCGGCGGGGGCGGTGACGGTCGAGATGGCGACGCGCGCGGCGCTGCGGCTGTGCGAGAACCTGGGGATCTATCTGTTCCCGCTGGAGCGGCGGCTGACGGCGTGAGGCGGGCGGTGCGGGGCGGGCCTTCACGCGGGGGCAGCGGTCATGCAGTGGTTGGCCCTCACGCCGGGGCGGCGCTCGGGCCCGGGAGAGGGTCTGCGGGAGAGTCTGCCGGCGTTCGGAACTGGCGGCGGAGGCGCTCGGCGTTCTCGCGGTTGATGCGCTCGACGTCGACGACCGGGCTCGGAGCCCGGGGCGCAGGACGGGGGGTATGGAAGAATGGACCGGGCCCGGTGCCCGGCAGCCAGGTCACGGCTTCGTCTTCGAGTATCGAACCGAGGAGCAGCGAGCGCTCCGCTCCAGAGAACATGCCGGCGGTGGCGCGGAGCATGGCCCGGGCCAGGAAGATCGCGATGTCGCGGTTCTCCGGGAAGCAGGTGCGGGCGATCAGGAGGTCCTGCTCGGCGTTCTGCCAGTTCTCGTGGGCCGCCCAGTACCCGGCGCGCATCTGGAGATAGACGCCCGGGTCTGGCGGGGCGTGAGGGTGGTGAAGTCCGACCGGCTGCTGATCGCGCCCGGGGCGTGCCGAGCCCGGCGGCGAGCTCGGCGTCGCTCTGGCTGATGAACTCTCCCACGCGCCCGTCCGAGGTGGCGCTGGTGGCCTCGAGGTTGAAGCGCACGCCCGTCCGGGGATCGTCCCAGCGGCACCACATGTGGTCGCCGGAGACGACCGCCCGGAGGGGCCAGCCCAGGCGGTGGGCGATGGCCATGTAGAGGACGGGCATGCTGGAACAGGTGCCGCGCCGGGTGTCGATCAGGCCGTGAACGAACGTCTGCGACGGGTCGCCGGGGTCGAGATCGGCGCTGGTGTAGCGGATTCCCACACTCGGGCCGGCGACCGCGATGGACATGCCACCGGCCCGCCACAGGTCGGAGTTGGACTTCAGGTCCACTCCGCAGGCGCTCATCACCTTGGAGGCGTGGGCGTCCTCGGTCAGGGCGAGCAGAAGGTGCTCGAGGGTCGCATATTCGTGCCGGCGGCCGCTGGCTTCCGCCAATGCGGTATGCAG
>DASPKO010000156.1:0-44834 GCA_035628055.1 Phycisphaerales bacterium | reverse complement strand
CCGGACGGCCCCGCTCATGAACGGGTTCTTCCAGGTCGGCGGGCCCAACGGGATCATCGACGCCTGCGAGTGCCAGGCCAACTTCAACCGTGACGCCGCGGTCGGCACCAGCGACATCTCCGCGTTCCTCAGCTCCTGGTTCAACGACATCCAGACCGGGCAGCTCAAGGCGGACATCAACTGCTCGGGCAGCATCGGGACCAACGACGTCTCGACCTTCCTGAGCATCTGGTTCAACGCCCTCAACGGTCAGCCGGCCTTCCGGAACTGCCCGTAAGCCCGCCCGCGGCCGGGCCGCCTACTTCCGGCCCGCGCGACGACTGAGTTCACACGGCGCCCGCTCGCTACCCGAGCGGGCGCCGTTGTTTTTGGCGCCGTGGCGTTGCTGGTAGGATCAGGCCCGGCATGAGCCTGCTCGCCCTGGTCACCGGCGTGGCGGTCGCCCTCGCGCTGGGGTATCGCCTCTATGGCCGCTTCGTCGCGGGCCAGTACCGCCTCGACGACGCCGCGATCACCCCCGCGGTGGCGCGGCGCGACGGCATCGACTTCGTGCCCACGCCGCCCTTCTACCTCTTCGGGCAGCACTTCTCCGCGATCGCCGCCGCGGGGCCGATCGTCGGGCCGATCGCGGCCTGCATGGCCTTCGGATGGCTCCCCTGCGTGCTGTGGATCGTCTTTGGGGTCATCTTCATCGGCGCGGTCCACGACCTCTCGGCCCTGGTCGCCTCGCTCCGGCACGGGGCGCACTCCATCGCCGAGGTGGCCCGGGCCCACCTCGGCCGGCGCGCCTACCTGGCCCTGGCCGCCTTCATCTGGCTCGCCCTTCTGTACGTGATCATCGCCTTCGCCGACGTCACCGCGCAGACCTTCCGCGGCGTCACCGAGGATCTTGCCCAGGGCGGCGGCGCCTTCAACCTCGGCGGCGCCGTTGCCGCCGCCAGCACCATGTACCTGCTGCTGGCGATGGCGATGGGCCTGGTCCAGCGCCTGGCCCGCCCCCCGATGTGGATCAGCACGCTCGTGTTCGTCCCGGCGACGCTGGGGGCCATCTGGCTGGGCACACAGGTGAGCACGGTACTGGTCTTCGGCCCCGCCACCTGGTACATCGCCATCCTGGCGTACTGCTTCGTCGCCTCGCTCCTGCCGGTGTGGCTGCTGCAGCAGCCGCGCGGCTATCTTGGCGGCTTCGTGCTGTATCTCGCCATCGCGGTCGCCCTGGCCGGACTGCTCGTGGGAGGTCTGGGGGGCGATTTCGAGATCGCGCAGCACGCGGTCCGTTCGCCCGCCGGCGGGTGGCTCCAGGCGCTCGGGAGCGGGCTCCGCGGCGAGACGCCGCCCGAGGCGATGATCTTTCCGTTCCTCTTCGTGACCATCGCCTGCGGCGCCTGCTCGGGATTCCACGGGCTGGTCTGCGGCGGGACCACCTCGAAGCAGATCGCCAAGGAGTCGCACTGCCGGCCCATCGGCTATGGCGCGATGCTCGCCGAGGGCCTCGTCGCGGTGATCGCGCTCGCCACCGCGATGATCGCCGCCGACATCCCGGCGGGAACGCCGCCCAACGTCGTCTACGGGCAGGGTCTGGCCCGGTTCCTCACCACCCTGCTGGGCGACCGCTACCTGCTCTTCGCCACGACCTTCGGGACCATGGCGGTGGCCACCTTCGTCTTCGACACGCTCGACGTCTCGACGCGTCTGGGCCGCTATCTCATCCAGGAGCTGCTCGGCACGCGCGCCCGGCTCGCGGGCGTGCTCGCGTCGGCGCTCACCGCCGGCCTCCCGCTGGCGATCCTGCTCGGCGTGCACGACCCGGCGCGCCCGGGCGCGGCCTGGCGCTCCTTCTGGACGCTCTTTGGAACCTCCAACCAGCTCCTGGCGGCGCTCACGCTCCTGGGCGTCACGGTCTGGCTCGCCCGGACCGGGCGGCGCTTCTGGTACACGCTCGCCCCGACCGTCTTCGTCATGGTCATCACCCTCAGCGCGCTGGCCCTCCAGATCGCCTCGGGCGTGCGCGCGGCGCTCCGCGGGGGCGCGGGCTCCGGGCCCGCCCTGGTCAACGGCGCCGTGGCGATCGCCCTGCTGCTGCTCGCCCTGCTCTTCGTGCTCGAGGCGGGCCGGGCGATCCGCCGGACGCCACCCACCGCGCCCGCCGGGGTCTAGCCGATCCGTTCCGCGGTGGGCCTGCGGCTCATCAGCCGGGCGATCCCGTCGATCGGGTCGAGGCCCTCGAAGAGCACCGCGTGCACCGCCTCGACGATGGGCATGTCCACCCCGTGTCGGCGCGCCAGGTCGATCACGCTCCGGGTCGTGGCCACGCCCTCGACCACCGAGCGGGTCCGGTTGAGGTACTCCGCCAGGGGCTCGCCGCGCCCCAGCGCCTCCCCGCACGACCGGTTGCGCCCCTCGGGGGAGAAGCAGCTCGTCGCCAGGTCGCCCACGCCGGCGATGCCGAAGAAGGTCTCGGGGCTCGCCCCCATGGCCGTGCCCAGGCGCACGATCTCGGCCAGCCCGCGCGCCAGCAGGGCCGACTTGGCGTTGTAGCCCGCCCCCAGCCCGTCGATGATGCCCGCCGCGATGGCGATCACGTTCTTGGTGGCGCCCGCCAGCTCAACCCCCGGCACGTCGTCGTGGGTATAGATCCGCAGCCAGCTCGTGGTGAAGAGGGCCTGGAGCCGCGCGGACAGGCCCGCGTCGGCGCTCGCGGCCAGCATGGTGGCGGGGCGGTAGCGTGCCAGCTCGGCCGCGATCGTCGGGCCCGAGAGCACGCCCACCGGGGCCAGCGCCCGGCCGGCGCCCAGCACGTCCCGCACGATCTCGGTCGGGCGCAGCAGCGTGCCGTTCTCGATCCCCTTGGAGACCGACACCACCGCCGCGTCCCCGGGCACCAGCCCCGCCAGGCGCTCCCACACCGAGCGCATGAACTGGACGGGCACGGCCGACACGATGAGCCCGGCGCCCCCGAGCGCTTCGGCGTCGGTCATCGCGACGCGGACGGTGTCGGGCAGGACGAACCCTGGCAGGCGCGGGCTGGCACGGGTCTGGCCGAGCAGGTCCGCCTCGTCCCGGCTGTGACCCCACATCACGACCCCGGGGAGCGGCCCCTGGTCCGCGGGGCGCTCCCCCCCGGCCAACGCCGCGGCGCAGACCAGGCCCATCTGCCCCAGCCCGAGGATGGCGACTTTCGGCCCGGTCGCGCTCCCCGGCCCTGCCCGTCCCGACCGCGCTGGCTTGCCCGACGCCATGTCGCGTGCCTCCACGGTCTGAACCGCGCCGAGCCCGTCCGCGTAACGCTTGCGACGGCCGCCGGGCCCTCACGGCTACCATATCGCCCCCCTGGAGCCACGGCCCGGCGTCCCGGCCGGGTCGCGCCCGGGAGGCGAGAACGCCGGCCCGCTCGGGCCGGCGCGCCGCGCCCGGGACCCATCACGGAGCCAGCCCCGATGCAGACCTCTCCCGGCCCGCAGCCAGCGCACGGGCACAGCCACCGGCACGACGTGGTTTCCCCCGACGTGCACGGCGAGCGGGCCGCCGCCGGCGAGCCCATGGCCTGCTGCTCCCACCACGAAGTCGAGATCGAGCGCTACATGCTCGTCTACCTGGTCGGGGGCATCCTCGTCCTCTCCACGACCATCGCCAAGCGGTTCTTCGGCGAGACCATTCCCGCCGAGGTGGCGGGCATCCCGGCCCTGATCGGCGCCCTGATGCTCTCGACCCCGCTCTTCATCGCCGCCTACACCGAGGTGCGGGACAAGCGGGTCTCGTCCTCTTCCCTGGCGGCGATCGCGATCCTGGCGGCGATCGCGACCCAGCAGTTCGAGACCGCGGGCTTCCTGGCCTTCATCCTGCTCATCGCCGACCAGGTGGTGCGGCGCACCGCTTTCGGCGCCCAGCGGGCCATCGAGCAGCTCGTGGGTCTCACCCCCGACACGGCGCGCGTGATCGACGCGGGCCTCGAGCGCGAGGTCCACATCGCCGAGGTGAGGGTCGGGCAGGTGGTGCGCGTCCGTCCCGGCGAGAACCTGCCGGTGGACGGCGTGGTGGTCTCGGGGCGTTCCACGCTCAACCAGGCGTCGCTGACCGGCGAGGCCGTCCCCCACGAGGTCCAGCCCGGGGAGCCGGTGTACGCGGGCACGACCAACCTGTCGGGGGCGATCGACGTGCGCGCCACCCAGGTCGGGCAGGACACGACCATCGGCAAGGTCAGCCAGTTGATCCGCGCCGCGGAGCAGAGCCGGACCCCGCGGCAGCTCCTGATCGAGCAGGTGGCGCGGTTCTTCGTGCCCGTGGCCCTCTCGGTCGCCTTCATCGTCTGGTTCCTCACCAAGGACGTGGAGACCGCCATCACCGTGCTGGTGGTCACCTGCCCGTCGGCCCTCCTTCTGGCCAGCCCGAGCGCGATGGTCGCGGCGTTCGCCTCGGCGGCCCGCCTGGGCATTCTCATCAAGCAGACCTCGTACCTCGAGGCCGCGGGCTCCATCGACACGGTCGTGCTCGACAAGACCGGCACGATCACCACGGGGCGGTTCACGGTCTCGCGCCTGGTGCCGGCGCCGGGCGTCGAGGGGGCCGAGCTGCTCCAGGCCGCCGCCAACGGCGAGCAGCACTCCAACCACCCGCTGGCGCGCTCGATCCTGGCGACCGCCGAGGCGGCACGGATCAAGCCCGACGGCACCGCCGACTACGAGGAGTTCCACGGCCGCGGGATCGCGGCACGCACCTCCATGGGCGAGCTCCGCGTGGGCCGGGCCTCGTGGCTGCGCGAGACGCTCCCCGCGGTCGCGGACGACCTGGCGGCCGCCGAGGCGCGGCTGGAGGGGATCACCAGCGTGCACGTGGCCCGGGTGACGGGCGGCGGGCAGGCGCGCTACCTCGGGGCCGTGGGCCTGGAGGACAAGCTGCGCCCGAACACCAAGGCGGTGATGGACCGCCTCCGCGAGCTGGGGGTGCGCTGGCTGGCGATCTTCACGGGCGACCGGCTCTCGGTGGCGGAGCGGGTGGGGCGGGCCGTGGGCGTCGACGCCGTCGAGGCCGAGTGCCTGCCCGAGGAGAAGCACGCGCTCATCGAGCAGCTCACGCGCTCGGGGCGGCGCGTGCTGATGGTGGGCGACGGGATCAACGACGGGCCCTCCCTCGCCGCCGCCGACGTGGGCGTGGCGATGGGCCTGGGCGGGTCGGACATCGCGGCCAACTCGGCCGGCGTGGCCCTGATGAACGACGACCTCTCACGCGTGCCGTTCCTCATCGAACTGGCGCGGCGGACACGGAACATCGTCGCCCAGAACATCGCCGCCTCTATCGTGATCGCGCTCATCGGGCTGGCCTTGGCGGCGACGGGCAACCTGGCCGTCCCCCTGGCGGCTCTCTACCACTTCGTCGGTGACGTATTCGTGATCGGCAACTCGTTCCGCCTCTTCCGCTTCGGCGAGGGGCAGGCCGAGGCCGAACCGGCGCGATCCGCCGAGACCCTGCGCCAGCGGCGCGCCGGCTCGATGGTGATGGCTCCCGCTGCCGCCGCGTCCTAACGCGAGGCGGTTGTACCCAACGAAAAACCCCAGGTCGGGGAGGCAGCCGGCCTGGGGTTCTTGGCAGGGGCAGCCAGGCCGAGGGTCGGCTCGTCCTGCCCGTCGGTGAGTCGCGGTCCACTGCGCCCACCCGATGCTGAAGCGTGCAATTCCCTCCCGGCCCGCACCAGCCGCGCGGTGAAGCGGGGCGAAGCCCGCGCCGCCCGCGCCGTTTGCGCCGGAAAGGGGGGCCGGCGGTGACGCCCTCGATCCACGGGCAGGCCGATAAGCAGCGGCGCTCCGCGCGGGCGCGCAGCCCCGGGCCGTCGTCGGCGGAAGACCTCGCCGTGAGATTCTCAGCGGTCCGGAGAGGGCGCCGGCTCCTGGGCGGGCGGTGGGGGGGCCGCGAGCCCGAACTCGGTCAGCAGGGCATCGATCTTCGCGGCCTTCTTGGCCAGGGGCTCGGCCGGGTGCAGGCCGCGGTGGCGGACCACGCCCTTGGGATCGATGATCACGACGTGCGGGATCCCGCGCACGCCGTAGTCCGGGTTGGTGACCGGCTCACGCGTGAAGATGAGCGGCCAGGTGACCTGCTTCTCCTCGATGTAGCGGCGCATCAGCCCGAACTCGTGCTCGGGCGAATCCGCCTTGACGGCCCCCCCGTCGAGCCCGACCACGCTCCCCTGCGGGCTGCTCACGCCCAGGATCGTGACCGGGTAGTCCCGGTAGCGCGCCTCGAGCTCGCGGACCTGCGGGAAGGTCGCGACGCACGGGCCGCACCAGGTCGCCCAGAAATCCAGCACCACCACGCGCCCGCGAAGATCGTCCAGGGACCGGATCGCGGGGTCGCTCGACCAGAGCACCGTGAGGCCGGGGGCCGCGTGCCCGAGCAACTGTCCCCTGACGTGCCGCCCGTCGAGGTAGTCGGCGACGCTCGCGATGAACTCGCGGTGCGTGACTCCCTCTCTGGCGGCCGCCTCACGGGCCAGGCGCACGAGCTTCTGGCGGAGCTGCTCGATGGCCTCCCGCGGCCCATCGGTCCCGCTCCGCTGGCGGAGTTCGAAGTAGGCGATGTAGTCCGGCGCCAGCAGGGGTGCGAGCTCGGGCGTCAGAAGCCGGTCGAGACTCTCCAGCTCGGGGCCGAGCTGGGCCGCCAGGGTACCGCTCTCGGCCCCCAAAATGCCGAGCACGCGCGTCGCCCCGCCGCGGCGGATGGCCTCCTCGAGCCCGGGGTGCGTCACGATGTCCCGCAGGAGCGCGAGCTTGGACTTCTCATCGCCGGCGGCCCGGAGCCGCTCACCGAGCAGCCGCACCGCCGCCGAGGCTCCGTCGGCACCCCGGTCCGGCAGGAAGCTCCGCAGGCGTTCCTTGGCCGCCTCCCACTGGCCGGCGTATTCGAGAATGTTGTAGTGGTTTGCCAGGACGCCGAGCTGCACGCCGGTCATCTCGCGGACATCGAGCCCGGCCAGGGCCGCGTGCGCCGAGGCGACCAGGTCCTCGCGCTTGACCGGGCCACGGTCCAGCACGGCCCGGTGCTTGGCCACCGCCTGCTCGATCTGCGCGTCGGTCGGTGGGACCGCGCGGGCCGATTCACCGAGCAGGGGCAGCGCGGCGATCGCGACAGCAAGTGCACGGAAGGGCATGGCGGCGGTCTCCCGGGGCGGTGGGGCGTGGCCCCTGTGACATGCGGCGTCGACGAGCCCGTGTACCGGTCCGCCGAGGCCCCGGTTGCCGGGGCCCGGGGGCGATAGGCTCCCGGGCGCGCCGGGGCATGAGCGGGACCGCGCGGGCGGGCTCGACGGAAAAACCGCGGCGCTGACGCGCAGACGGGCCGGGCTCGACCGGCCACCGCCCGCCGCCGCGCCGGTGCTCAGGCCGCGGCGCTCATGGTGGGCAGCGGCGCGAAGGCCATGCCGATCTCGAACCAGCCGTCCCGGTAGGCCCGATTGCGGACGGTCTGGCCCTCGAAGACCTTCTCCCCCGCCCCGGCCAGGTACACGCGCACGAACTCGCCGATCTGCACCGGGGCCGGGCTCAGGAACCCCATGCCCGAGCGCGACAGGCTGTGCATGACCACTTGCATGCCCGGCTGTTCCACCCAGCCCGTGCCCGAGACGACGACCGGATGGACGCGCGCCGGCGCGTGCAGCGGGTGCCGCTCGTGCTGCCGGCGGTCCGCCTCGCTGCCGGGGTCCGCGCCGCCGGAGGCGGTCGCTTCGCCCGCCCCCAGCTCCAGCTCCGAGACCGTGGAGACCAGCTTCTTCCAGGCGTCGAAGGTCTCCGAGTCGTACCGCGTCGGGGTCTCGGCCTCGAGGATCTCCATCGCCTTGGCGACGCTGAACGTCCGGGTCTTGAAGGGTCGGAAAGCGGTCATGGCGTCGAAGGAGTCCACGAGCCCGCACATCCGGCTGACGGGATGGATCTCCTGCCCCTTGAGCCCGTCGGGGTAGCCCGAGCCGTCGAGCCGCTCGTGATGCTGGCGCGTGACGGTGGTCACGAGCGGGTCCAAGCCCGGGAAGCGGGCCAGTTGCTCGCAGCCGCGCGTCGGATGCTCGCGGATGATCGCCCACTCGTCCGGGTGCAGCCGCCCGCGCTTGTTGAGCACGTGCTCGGGGATGTGCTGCTTGCCGATGTCGTGGAGGAGCCCGGCCTGGCAGACCGCGGCCAGGAAGGCGGGGTCGTTGTGCCCGAGGTTGAAGGCCAGGCAGGTCATGCCGGCGGCCACGTTGACCATGTGCGTGGCGGCGTAGAAGTCGTGGTGGGCGGCCGAGAAGAGGTGGGCGAAGGCCCGGCGGTCATTGAGCACCACGTAGCTCAGGGCCGCGCTCACCTTCGCGAGCTTGGCGGGCATCTCCGGGGAGTTCTGGTCCGCGAGGATCTCATTGACCAGCTCGATGCTCGCGTCATAGACGATGGCGGCCCGCGTGGCCGCGGTGGTCGCCTGGTCGGCCGCGATCTCGGGAAGCGCGCTGAGCGAGGTGGCCCGGAGGACGGGCTGGTCGGCCATGCGAAGGTAGACGAACCGCACGCCCGAGGCCAGCAGGCGGTCCCGGTCCGTCGCGGTGAAGGGGACCTCCGGGGCCCGGTAGAGGCTGAAGTCGCTCTCGTCGTTGGCGGTCTCGCGCACGCGGGTGTACAGGGGCAGCCGCTGCACCGCCGCGAGCGGGATGCGCTCGAGCGGGACGGGCAGGAACCCGGCACGGGCCGTGCCCGCGGCCCGCCCGAAGCTGCCGGAAAGGTTGAGCTGCTCGAGGGTCGGCTGGTCGTCGCTGGCCACGTCGCCGCCTTTCTTCTTGGGCCCGCGCACGTCGCGCGGCTCGCCCGCGCCCGGGAGCGGGAGGAGGAACTCGGCCAGGGCGCGGTGCAGCGTCGCCTCGTCCAGGGGCTTGAGCAGCACGCCGCTGGAGAGGGTCGCCAGCCGCCGGCGCGTGACCTCGGAGATGTTCTGCGTGACCACGATCACGGGCGTCTGCGGGCAGCAGGCGCGCAGGCCGCGCACCAGGTCCTCGTCCCCCTTGCCCCGGAAGGTGAACTCGGTGAGGATGATCCCGAACGGGGACGCCAGCAGGCCCATCGCCGCCTCGGGGCCGTCGGCCTCGGTGAGGATGATCTTGGTGCGGCCCAGCAGCTCGCGCAGGTGCGACCGGTCCTCGGCGTTGGGGTCGATCAGCAGCATCGTCCCGCAGAGCGCCCGCGGCTCGACGCGCTCGGCGGCCATCCAGTCCGACCCCAGGTCGAGCGCCGCGACCTCGCGGAGCTCGATGGGCGCGTCGAAGCAGAGCCCGATCTCGTGCACCATCCCCCGGATGTGCTGGCAGCGCACCACGCGGGCGGGGCAGTTGAGCACCCGGCCCTCGGTGAGCGGGAGGGCCACGGTGCAGCGCACCCCGACGTGCACGTACGCCCGGTGCAGCAGGGCCATCCCCGACCGGGAGATGTTCCGCGACACCACCGCGAACCGCGACCAGGTTCCGCCCGGCTGCAGGATCTCCATGGGCAGCGCGAGCTGGCGGAACTGCCGGCGCCGGCACCGGCGCACGCTCGTGGACTTCGACCCCGGGCGGCCCGCGTCGAGCTCGGCGAGCATCGCGTCCAGGTCGCGCTGCGACAGCCGAAGCGAGTTCGGGCGCTGGTGCGAGGTTATGCGGACGCGGGGGGGCATGGTCGCGGGGCCTCCTGACGGCCCGTAGTGCAGACATCGGCCGATCCGGGGCCGGGCTTCTGCCGCGCCCGCGCGGGCGCCGGCGTCAGGCCGCCTGGCCCATCGCGGGGAGCTGGGAGAAGCAGAGCCCGACCTCGAACCAGCCGTCCCGGTAGGAGCGGCTGCGCACGATCTGGCCCATGAAGTTCTTGTCGGCGGGCGTGGAGAGGTACAGCCTCACGAACTCGCCGATCTGGATCGGCGACGGGCTGAGGAACCCCAGTCCCGCCCGGGAGATGCTGTGGGTCACCGCCTGGATGGCCGGCATCTCGTTCCAGCGCCCCGACCCCGCCGCCAGGGGGTGGACCCGGGCCGGCGTGTGAAGCGGGTAGCGCTGGAACTGCCGGCGTTCGGCCCCGCCTCCGGCCGCCGGGGCCTCGGCGCTGGGGGAGACGTCGGCCTCGGGGGGGGCGGACTCGAGCAGGGCCTTCCAGGCGGCGAAGACCTCGGGGTCGTACTTCGCGGGGGTCTCGGACTCGAGCACCTCCATCGCCTGTTCCACGGTGAACGTCCGCGTCTTGAAGGGGCGGAACGCGGTCATGGCGTCGAAGGAATCGACCACGGCGCAGATGCGGCTGACCGGGTGGATCTGATCGCCCTTGAGCCCGTCGGGATACCCGGTGCCATCCATGCGCTCGTGGTGCTGGCGCGTCACGGTGAACGTGAGCGGGTCGATGCCCTCGAACTTGGCGAGGTGCTCGCAGCCGCGCACGGGGTGCTCGCGGATCACGGCCCACTCGCGGTCCTCGAGCTTGCCCTTCTTGTTGAGCAGGTCCTCGGGGATGTAGAGCTTGCCGATGTCGTGCAGGAGCCCCGCCTGGCAGATCAGGTTCAGCTCGTCGGTGCTGCGCCGGCCCATGGCGTAGGCCAGGGTGGTCATCCACGTGGCCACGTTCACCATGTGGGTCGCGGTGTAGAAGTCGTGGTGCGAGGCGGCGAAGAGGTGGGAGAAGGCGTTCTGATCGTTGATGACCAGCGCCGTGATGGACTTGGAGACGACCTCGAGCCGCGGGGCCTTGGCGGCCAGGTCGGGCTCGGCCAGCAGCTCGTTCACCAGCTCGATGCTGGTCTTGTAGATGATCGCCGAGCGGGCCGCGACCGCCGTGGACGGGTCCGAGGCCAGGTCGGTCAGGCACTCGACGGTCTGCTGGCGGAAGCGGCTCTGGTCCGCCATCTGGATGTACAGGAACTGCGTCCCCCCGGCGATGAGCCGCTGCCGGTCCGAGTCGGTGAAGGTGATCTCCGGGGCCCGATACAGACGGAACGCGGCCTTGTCGTCCGGCGTGTGCCGGACGCGCACGTACAGCGGGAGGTTCTTCAGGGCGGCGATCGGCACGCGCGTGAGCGGGATCGGCAGGTACCCGGAGCGGGCGGAGTTGGCGGCACGCCCGAACCCCCCCGAGAGGTGGAGCTGCTGGGACGTCACCGGATCGCTAGTGGACACGCGCTTGCTCCGCTGTTCGAGTCTGGTTCCGTGGGCAAGCCGGTCGTGGCCGCCACCGTGGCGGAGTTATTTCGGGGCGATCCGGCCCCGGCTTGAGTCGCTCACGCGGTGCGGGCCAGCCCGGAGGCCTTGGCCCCGGCCGGTCCCCCCGCCCCCAGGAACTCCCCGATGGCCCGCAGGGCGGTGAGTTCATCCACGGGCTTGAGCAGCGAGGCCGCCCCGAGCGTGCCCAGCCGGCGGCGTGTCACCTCCGAGACGTCCGCGGTCAGCACCAGCAGGGGGGTCCGCGGCGCGAGCTGGCGGAGGGAGAGCAGCAGGTCCTCCGCGGGCCGCCCGCCGAAGAAGTATTCCGTGATGATCAGGTCATTGGGCCGGGCCGCGGCGGCCAGGGCGGCCTCGGGCGTCTCCGCCTCGGTGATCGAGAGCCGCGCCCCGCGCAGGTGCCCCCGCAGCAGGCCCCGGTCCTCGGCGGACGGGTCGGCCAGCAGGACCGAGCCCACCAGGGTGGCCGGCTCCACGGTCTCGAGCGAGAGCCAATCGTCGTTGAGCTCGAGGTCGACCAGGTCGCGAAGCTGGATGGGATGATCGAACTGCAGCCCGATCTCGTGCACCATCCCCGAGACGTGCCGGCAGCGGACCACGTGGGCGCTCACGCTGAGCGTGGCCGCGGCGCGCCGTGGGAGAGCGACCTGCACCCGCACGCCCAGGTGGATGTAGGCCCGGTGCAGCACCGCCATGCCCGTCCGCGAGATATTCCGGGAGACCACGGGGAACGTCGACGTGCTGCCCCCGGGCTGATGCACCTGGAGGGCCAGGGCCAACTGGCGATACTGCCGTCGGCGGAAGCGCCGGTGCACGCCCGGATCGTCCCGCTGCGCGATCTCAATCTCGGCGATGAGCTCGTCCAGATCGCGGCGCGAGAGCCCGAGCGTATTGCCCCGCTCGTTATCCGTCAGGCGCACCCGTGGCGGCACGGCATTTCTCCTTGGAATGCCCTGCTCATCGGTCCGCGCTCACCCGGGATGAAGCGGGCCCGCGCCCTCCCGGCCCGAGTGCGGGGCCATCCCCGGCCCGGGGAGTGCCCGCCCGATAACCCGCCCGTCACACGTCCAGGTTCTTCACCTCGAGCGCGTGCTCCTCGATGAACCGCCGCCGGGCTTCCACCGCCTCGCCCATGAGGATCGAGAAGAGTGTGTCCGCCTCGGCGGCGCCGTCCCAGGCCACACGCATGAGCGTGCGCCGGGCCGGGTCCATCGTCGTATCCCAGAGCTGCTCGGCATCCATCTCGCCCAGCCCCTTGAACCGCTTGATCTCCAGCCCGCGCCGCCCGACCTCGTGCAGCGTGTGGATGATCGCGGGGAGGTTCGCGGCCTCGACCAGCTTGCCCGGTCGCGTCGCGGATGGCCCCGCCTGGCTCGGCCCCGCCGTGTCGTCCGCATCGCCCGGCTCGTCCGCCGGCTCGGCGGCGCTCGGCTCCTTCGCGTCCGCGGCCGCCTCCTCGCCCCGCCGCTCCGAGGGGAGCGCCGACAGCTCCCAGGCGTACTTCGTGGGCAGCTTGGCGCCCGTCACCGACTCTTCCTGCACCAGCCCCCAGTCATCGATGGAGAGCCCGTAGGTGGGAAGCATCTCGAAGAGCCGTGCCAGCTCGCGGTTCTCGTGCAGCTCGCGGAGCACGGCGACGGATCGGCGCGGTGCCTCCGGCGCCGCCGGGGGCGCCGGTGGCGCGGTGCCGGCACCGGGCGGCCCCTCGTCGGCCCCGTCGCTGCCGCCCACGTCGATCTCGGCGAGGCTGAGCCCGCCGCGCTCCGCGGTGGCACGGGCCTGCTGCTCCGACCACGCCCAGGCCTCGCCCCCGGTCCAGGTAAGGCGATGGGTGGGCAGGCGTCCCCGGCCCTCGGGGTCCTTCCAGCGCGCCGCGAGCAGGTCCAGGAACTTCACGCCGCGGCGCTGGGCGATCTCCGCCAGCTCGCCGAGCCGGCGGAGCAGCCGGACCAGGCGGGCCAGCTCGGCCCCCTCGATCCGCCGCAGCACCGCGGGCTCGTCCGCAGCCGCCGCCGGTGCCCTGGGTCCCCCGTTGGGCGTGCCCCCCGGGGTCCCGGCGGTCTCGACGTCGCGCACCAGGAGCGCGGCCCGCTCCAGGCCGACGCTGGTGAGCATCTCATCGAGGCGCGCCTCGTTCACCACGTACTGGGTGCGCCGGCTCTTGCCGGTGCCCCAGGCCAGCTGGTACAGCGGAGGCTGGGCGATGTACACCCGCCCGCGGCGGATCAGCTCGGGCATCTGCCGGAAAAAGAAGGTCAGGAGCAGAGTGCGGATGTGGCTCCCGTCCACGTCCGCGTCGGTCATGATGATGATCCGCCCGTAGCGCAGGCGGGCGATGTCGAAGTCGGCCCCGATGCCGGCCCGCAGCGCCGAGATGAGCGTGCGGATCTCCTCGAACGAGAGCACCTTGTCGATGCGGGCCTTCTCGACGTTGAGGATCTTGCCCTTGAGCGGCAGGATCGCCTGGGTCTCCACGTTGCGACCCTGGGTCGCCGACCCCCCGGCAGAGTCCCCCTCGACGATGAACAGCTCGGAGCGCTCCACGTCCCGGGTCTTGCAGTCGCGGAGCTTGTGGGGCATGGAGCCCGAGTCGAGGGCGCTCTTGCGCCGCGTGAGCTCCCGGGCCTTGCGGGCCGCCTCGCGGGCCTGCGCCGCCACGATCCCCTTCATGCACAGCCGCTTGGCCTCGGCCGGATGCTCCGCGAGCCAGGTCTCCAGCCCGTCCGAGACCGCCTGGGCCACCAGCCCCTCGACCTCCGGGTTGAGGAGCTTCTCCTTGGGCTGGTTGTTGAAGGTCGGCTGGGGCAGCTTCACCGAGACGATCGCCACCAGCCCCTCGCGCAGGTCCTCCCCGGTCGGCACCGGGTCCTTCTCCTTGAGGATGCCCGACCTCTTGGCGTACGCGTTGAGGGCCCGGGTGAGCGCGACCTTGAAGCCCTGCCCGTGCGTCCCCCCGTCCTTGTTGTTGATGTTGTTGGCGAAGGTGAGCAGGCTCTCGGTGTACCCGTCGTGGTATTGCAGGGCCACCTCGACGATCTGGGAGGCCGCCGCGTTCTCGCGCCGGATGTACACGGGCGCCGAGACGGGGGTCTTGCCCGCCATGAGGTGCTCGACGTACTCCAGCAGGCCGTTGCGGGCGTGGAAGACGTCCTGGCGGACCTTCCCGTCGGGTCCGACCCGCTCGTCGCGCAGGCGGATGGTGACGCCGGGGTTCAGGTACGCCAGCTCGCGCAGGCGGGTGGCGAGCGTGGTGTAGTCGAAGCGCGTGTCCGGGAAGATCTCGGGGTCCGGCATGAAGGTGACCTTCGTGCCGGTCTTGAGCGGGGCGTCCGCGGGGATCGGCCCGACCACACTGAGCGGGCGCGAGGTCTTGCCGCGCGCAAACTCGATGACGTGGATCGCCCCCTCCCGATACACCTCGCACTCGAGCCACTCCGAGAGCGCGTTGACGCACGAGACGCCCACCCCGTGCAGCCCGCCCGAGACCTTGTACGCGCTGTCCTCCTCCCCGAACTTGCCCCCCGCGTGCAGCACGGTCATGACGATCTCGACGGCCGGCTTGCCGTCGTAGGCCGGGTTCTCGTGCTTCTTGGCGCCCACGGGAATGCCCCGCCCGTTGTCGAGCACCGTGCACGATCCGTCCGCGTTGATGGTCACGCTCACGTGCGTGGCGTAGCCGGCCATGGCCTCGTCGATGGAGTTGTCGACGACCTCGTACACCAGGTGGTGCAGCGGGCCCAGCCCGGTGCCCCCGACGTACATCCCGGGCCGCAGCCGCACCGCCTCGAGACCCTCGAGAACCTTGATCTGGTCCTCCCCGTAGGTCCCGTTGGCGCCCGACCCGATGGTCGAACCGGCGGGCATGACGGGCGCCGCGTCGGGCGTGGTCGGCGTCTGGGCGGGGTCGGCCACGGGGCGCTCCCAGGGGGTGAATCCGGTCGCAGGAGGGCGGGCCCGGCTCCGGCCGGGGCGGGCCAGCGCCAAGGCAAAAAGTATAGGCGAGGCGGCCGGTTCTTTCCCGGTTCTTCCGTCACCACCGGAACGGTTTTGCCCGGAAAAAACCGGCAAAAACGCCACCTCTGCCTAGAGCCGCGGGTTGATCGAGACGCGGTCCACGTCGTCCTGCGGGAGCAGCCGGACGTCCACCTTCTCGAAGGGCTCCGGGCGGGCGCGGATCGCCACGAACTCGGGCTGGATCGGGAGCTCGCGCTCGGGACGCTCGACCAGCACCGCCAGCCGCAGACGGGCCGGCCGGCCGAAGTCGACGATCTCGCGGATGCCCGCCAGGGACGACCGCCCGGTCATGATCACGTCGTCGACGAGAACGACGTCGCGCCCCTCGATGGAGAAGTCGATGCTGGTCCGCCCCACCCGCGCCGCCGGACCCGTCTCGGAGAGATCGTCCCGGTAGAGCGTGATGTCGATCGAGCCCACGTCGCGCACGCCCAGGTGCCGAGCCAGGCGTGCCGCGAGCACGTCACCCCGCCGGCGGATGCCCACCAGCCCCAGCCGGTCCATGTCGGGCGTCTCGGCACGTATGCGCCCCGCCAGGTCGGCGATCAGTCTCTCGATCTCGCCGGCGTCGGCCAGGATCTTCATGCGCGCGGAGTGTACTCGACTCCGGCGCTCCGCTCCGTCTGGCGCCCCCCCGGCCGGGCCCGCGCACGACCGCGCCGGCGCGCGCGGCATCGCGCTCGGCCGGGAGGCGGGGCCAACAATCCGCCGCGCACCCACCTGGAGCCCGACCCCATGATCCATGGCGTTCCCCGGTCCCGTGCCCTCGCCCTGCTCACCCTGGCGCTGCCCCTGGCGGGAGCGGCCCTCGCCGTGGGCGCGCCCCGGCCGCCCGCGTCCGCGGCACCGCCGGCCTCCCCCGCGCCCCCCGGCCCCCGGGAGCGCCCCCCGGCGCGCCCCCCGGCCGGCGGGATCTCGATGATGGGCGACCGTCTCGTGGCGGGTCTGAAAGCCAGCCCGGGCTGCCTTGGCACCGAGCTCGCCCAGACCCAGACCGGCAAGGCCGTCATCTTCGCCTGGTTCCAGGACAAGGCGGCCGTGCGTGCCTGGTACGACAGCCCCACGCACAAGCGGATGATGCGCGGCATGGCGGGTGCGGGTGACGGCGCCCCGGGCCGCGAGCCGCTGGCCGGCGTCCCCGAGCAGGGACCGGTCCTGGTCATCGCGACCCTGACCCCTTCCGAGACGCCGCGCATCCCGGGCGTGCCGATGCCGATTTCGCAGATCTCGATCGAGCTCTACGCCCCGCTCCCGGCGGGCCTGAGCATCAATGGAACGTTCACCCCCGCCGCCGTGCCCGTGCCGGGCCGCCAGGACACGACGCTGGCGCTCCCAGAGCCGGCCGGCGACGGACCCAGTCGTGACCCGCAGGCCCCCGAGCCCGCGCCCGCGCCGACGCCGACGCCAGCACCCTCGCCGACGCCGGCGCCCACGCCGGCCCCACGACCCCGCTGAGCCGTGCCGCACCGTACCGCCGAGGCGCGCGGCACCCGCCGGGCCTCCGGCTTGGGGCCGCTTTCCTATTCCGCGTGCCGGGCGAGCCCGGTAGATTCGCCCGCGCGGGTCTTTCTCCCCGCTCCGCGCCCGATCTCTGTCGCGGTGTCCCGCGCCGGTCGTTCGGACGCCATCGCATTCAGACAGGAGTTCCGCATGAACCGGGTTGCCGTCTGCGCCACCGCTCTCGCCGCTTCCTTCGGCCTGGCCGCCCTCGCCAGCGCCGACATCGTCCATCTGCGGGCCATCATGAACGGCCCCAACGAAGTGCCCGGTCCTGGCGACCCCGACGGCACCGGCGTGGCCGACCTCTTCATCGACACCGCCGCGACGCCCAACCCCAGCGTCAACTGGATCTTCACGGCCCAGAACATCGCTCTGCCCCTGACCGGGGCACACATCCACCAGGCCCCGGCCGGCGTGGCCGGCGGGATCGTGGTCGATTTCAACTCCCAGTTCACCGGGTTCGGGCTCCAGGACCCCGACCTCAACAACGTGCTGGCCAACCCGGCCGGCTTCTACGTCAACCTCCACAACTCGCCCTTCCCCAGCGGCGCCATCCGCGGCCAGCTCGCGCTCGTTCCCGCGCCCGGAGCGGCCGCCCTGCTCCTGCTCGGCGGCGCCGCCGCGGCCCGCCGGCGCCGGTAGGGTCGGACTCGACCGCGCGCGGCCCCGCGCGCCCGCGCACGGACCGTTTCCCGCGCGGCGGCGCGACTGTCGTGCCGGTGTTCAGAATCCGCCTACGCTGCGCGCGTGACACGGGCACCGATCCCGCGTCGGTCTATTTCGGTTCCCAGAAGCAGGCGCGCACCGGTCTCTGTCGCGAATGCGGGTACCCGGCGGCGTTCCCCAACGACCCGCGAACCACCGCGGTGATGTGCTCCGAATGTGGGCACGAGATCGTGCGCTCGCAGTGGCGCGTGGGATGCTCGCCCCTGCAGGAGGCGGTCGGATCGGCATGGCCGCACCTGGCTGTGCCGGTCCCGATTGCCTGGTTCGGCGCCGTCATGCACGGGATCCGGGCGCTGGGCGATGAGGTCAACGCCGCCGGCCTCATCCTCATCGGGGGCCTTCCCGCTCTGGCTCGTCCTGTCCGTCCGCTTCGTCGGGCTCGTGCTGCCCAGGCGCATCGGCCCTCCCCTGAGCACGCATCCCTGGCCGTACTGGCTCCCCGCGGCGATGCTCCCTGCTCATGCTCGGAACATGCCCTGCCAGTGCGATCGTCACGTACTACGGCCTGTAGTGCGGTGTGCCCGCTCCGGGTGTCGCACCACGCCCTACAGACTCGCCCGGGACGGCCCGCGTAGAAGCAGGCATGGAAACCGACAACACCCGCCGCACCAACATGAACGCCGGCGACCGGGGCAATCGCACCAGCCACCAGCGCCAGTTCCCCTCCAACGCCTCGGCGGGGGACTCCTCCAGCCGCTCGCGCTCGACCAAGTCGGGGGCCGACACCGCCGGCTCGAGCAGCTCGGACATGGGCGGGGCCGGGAGCACCAGCGGGACGGCCTCTCCGAACCCGCCGGCGCAGAACCCGATCAAGGACAAGTGAGCGCGTGCCCGAGCGACCACGCCCCCTGGCCGTCGCCGCGTGCCGCACCGATCGGCCGGCGTCCCCGCCTTAGGCCGGGCGCACGCCGCGGTAGAGCTGTCGCACCCGCTCGGCCTGGCCCTTCTTTACCGTCTCGAGGATCAGGCGCGGGATGCGCCACTGCGCCTGGTCCTCGGTGACGTTCGAGCAGTGCTCGAGCAGGCACTGGTAGAGGAGCTTGAAGGCGTCGCGCGGCTGGTGCATCTGGTCCAGGGCCTCGACCAGGTCCTGGCGGGTGACGTCCTCGGCGAAGAGGTCCAGCAGCGTCACCGGCCGCCCGCTGATTCCCGCCGGAGCCCGCGCGGGGTCCGAGCAGGCCGCCAGGCGGGCGTTGCAAAGGTCGTAGAGCATCGAGCCCGTCCAGCTCAGGCGCTCGATCAGGTTCTGCTTGTCCAGCCGCGCCTCCTGGAAGAAAGCCGCCGACTCGCGGAAGAGCGCGTGGCGCAGCTCGATCGGCAGGAGCATCTTGATCCCGACCCCTGGCTGCTGGAGGAACTTGTTGTTGAGCAGCGGCCAGACCATGGCGCGCATGCGCTCCGGGTCGCCGCTGATCAGGGTCGGCTCGTCGACGCGGTCGATCACGACGATCAGGCTCGCGTACCCGAAGCCCGCCAGCACCGCGCGCACGCGCTCCAGCATCGCGTAGCGCTGGTCGTCCGAGTCGGTGACCGGCAGGGCGGAGAGGTCGACGCCCGCGGCGTGGAGCTGGCGGACCGAGGCGCCCCAGGATCGGTCGCCCCGCCCGATCACGCGAACCTGGCGGCGCAGGCGGTGCCCGGCGCGCAGCCACGCCAGGCGGTCCCAGCCCAGCCGCTTGGCGAGCACCAGCAGCCAGGCCGCCGCCAGCGCCAGGGCCAGCGAGCCGTAGGGCGTTAAGAGCCCGCTGGGCAGGCCCGTGCTCGTCCACAGCAGGACCGCCGCCGCGGGAAGCCAGCCGACGAGCACCAGCGCGTCCCAGAGCAGGGCCACCGGCCGCGGGGGGAGTCGCAAGCGCCGGCGCAGGCGCCGCGTGCGCTGCTCGGCCTGGTCGGGGCGGTCGTAGACCGCCTGTAGCAGCAGCACGTCGCGCCGCCGCGCGGGGGGGAGGCGCCGCACCGCCTTCCACGGCTCGGCGCCCAGCTCGAGGTCGACGGCGCTGTCCCGCCCCGGGCCATCGCCCAGCAGCGCGTCGATCAGCGGCGGGACCACCAGGGCCAGCAGCGCGTCGATGTGATCGACCAGGCGCAGGCGCTTGAGCAGGTCGGTGACGCTGGCGCGCCGGTCCGTCGCCCCCTGGCGCTCCGCGAAGCGATCGAGGGTGGGGTTGAGGTCGTCGTAGCTGACCAGCAGGCACCGCCCGCGCGGCCGGGCGCGGTTGAACTCGCCCACGCGCTCGGCCAGTTGCAGGCGGATCGCGGTCTTGCCGCTCCCCTTCTCGCCGAAGACGATGGAGGTCGAGGGCCGGTCGAAGTCCCCCGCGATCTTCTCGAAGTCCGAGTGCGCCGCCCGCGGCAGCGCGGGCCCCGGAGGTGTGCCGGGCCTGGCGCCGTCGCCCGCCTGGGCCGGGGCGCCCGGGCCGGCCGCCAGGGCCGCGCCCTCCGCTCCCCGCACGCCCAGCCGCATGAAGACCGGGTCCTGGCGGGCCTCCTCGCCGCGGAAGGGGTTCTCGGTGATCCCCCAGTGGTCGAAGAACCGCGTCAGGTTCATGTCGAAGGGATCTCCCCGCCCGCGCCGGCGTGGCGCCGGAGCCTAGTGAACCACCTTCAGCGCCACCAGGGTCTGGTCGTCATCGCGCGTGCGCCGCCCGGTGTGCTGGTAGAGGGCGTTGTGCACCGTGTCCACCACGCAGTCCGGCTCGCCCGTGCAGGCCTCGAGGGCCTCGTCGAGCCCGCCCGTGCCGAACATCTCGCGGCGCGGCGAGAAGGCCTCGGTGATCCCGTCCGTGAACAGCACCAGGGTGTGCCCGGGCTCGAGCACCACGCGCGACTCCTCCACGTGATACTCGGGGGCGATGCCCAGCGGGAGCCCCGCCGACCCGTTGAGCTCGATCACCGCCGACCCGCGCCCCGCGGGCTTGAGCCGCGGGAGCGGGTGCCCCGCCCGCGCGTACACCAGCTCGCGCGTGCGCGGGTCGTAGATCGCGAAGAGCGCCGTGACGAAGCTCCCGTCCATCCGCGCCGCGGCCAGGCGCCGGTTCACCCAGCCCAGCACCGAGGCCGGCCCGCGCTCCAGCGCCGGGTACGAGTGCAGGAAGGCGTGCAGCATCGCCATCACGGTCGCGGCCCCCACGCCGTGCCCGGAGGCGTCGGCGACCAGCAAGCCCCAGCGCCCGTCGGCCAGCTCGAAGAAGTCGTAATAGTCGCCCCCGGCGACGTCGCTGGGGAGATAGCTCGTCGACAGGACGACCCCGGGGATGGGCGGGTGGCGCACGGGCAGGAGCTGCTGCTGCACCCGGGCCACCTCTTCGAACTGCGAGGTGAGCCGCTGGTTGAGCTGGCGGATCTGCCCCAGCGACCACAGATGCCGCTGCACCAGCCCGAGCAGGTTCGCCGTCAGCAGGGCCTCCTCGAGCACCTCGGGGGTGAAGCCCTCCGGGTCCACGCTGAAGCCCAGGGCCCACTCGACGATCCGCCCCTGCTCATAGATGGGGAGCGCCATGCAGGCGCGCACCTCCGCCGCGTCGCTGCCCAGGGCCGGGTCGTGCTCCAGCGCCAGGTGATGCAGCAGCAGCGGCCGCTGCTCGGTCACGATCTCCCCGATCAGCCCGCCCCGGCGGATCGGGAGCTCGGCGCTGGGCGCCATGGCCGCCTCATCGAGCCTCCGCCGGTCGCCGGCCGCCAGCTCCGCCGACTTGATCTGGTACACGACGCGGTAGTCCCCCGGGGGGAGGTCCTGGACGGTCACGCCCACGAACAGGTCGATCGAGCGCACCTGCCAGAACCGGGTCATGAAGGCGAGAAACGAGTCCACCGATGTTTCGGCGCGGCTCATTTCCGCCAGCATGTCCAGCACGACCGCGATCTTCGGGTTGGATTCGTAGCTGACGCGCGGCATCCATCCGGAGTCTAGGTTCCTCCGCGCCGGTTACCGGCACGGGCGGCCCCAAGGCCGCACGAACGGGGTGAGAGAGCACCCAATCGATCACGCCACGCGATGCCGACCGGCCCGGAAGGACGGCGCCCACCGCGCCGGCGAGCTCCCCCCGAACGC
Source organism: Phycisphaerales bacterium (assembly GCA_035628055.1). Classification (GTDB taxonomy): domain Bacteria; phylum Planctomycetota; class Phycisphaerae; order Phycisphaerales; family UBA1924; genus DASPKO01. The sequence continues at coordinate 23,358 of DASPKO010000156.1, read as the reverse complement.
CCCCCACATTCGGGCCTTGTTCCTAGTGGGGACAATCCACCGGAGGGGTACGGTCGAGGCATCGTTGAGTCCTGATCGGTGAGGGGACCGGCACCGTCCGCCGCGTCCCGAAAAGGAGAAACCCATGAAGACCCGCTCGCTCCGTCTGCTCCTGACCCTGCTCGCCCTGCCCCTCATCGCCGCCGCGATTCTGGCGGTGCCGGCCTGCAACACCGTCGAGGGTGCGGGCGAGGACATCGAGAGCGCCGGCGAGGGCATCAGCGACACCTCGCGAGACGTCCGCGACTGAGCCACCCGAGCCACTCGGGCCGCGGCCGCCGCCGGTCCTCGGTGGCCAACGCTCGATCCCAGCCAACGTCTCCGAGCCGGTGCGGGCCCGTCCCGCCCCGGCTCTCTTTGCTTGCCGGTCTTCTCTAGACGGTGCCCGCACCAGGGCGGCGGGCCGCCCGGCTCTATGCTGATCGCGCATGCCCATCGACCTCCGGGGCCGGCCCATCGCCATCACGGGCGCTTCCTCCGGCATCGGCGCTGCGACCGCCCTCGCCTGCGCCGCGGCGGGCATGCCCGTCGCCCTGGGGGCGCGGCGCCTCGACCGTCTGGAGAGCCTTGCCGAACAGATCCGCGCCCGCGGCGGCGTGGCCCTTGCCGTCGCCTGCGACGTGACGAATCCTAACGACGGCGCCCGCCTGGTGGCCCGCGCGCGCGAGACGTTCGGGTCGCTCTATGCCGTCTATGCCAACGCGGGGTACGGCGTCGAGGGGCCTGTCGAGCTCACCAGCGACGCCGACTTCCGCGCCATCCTCGAGACCAACTTCTACGGGACCCTCAACACCATCCGTCCGGCCCTCCCGGTCCTGCGCGCCAACCCCGGGCCGCACCGCGGACACGTGCTCATCTGCTCATCGTGCCTGGCCAAGCTCCCGATCCCGTACTACTCGGCCTACGGGGCCAGCAAGGCCGCGCAGAGCCACCTCGGCCGCGCCATGGACCTGGAGCTGCGCGGTGAGGGGATTCGCGCGAGCACCGTGCACCCGATCGGCACGCGCACGGAGTTCCGGGCCACGCTCCGCGGCACCGGCAACATCGGGGCCGCCCACACCCCCGACGGCCTCATGCAGGACCCCGCCCTGGTGGCCCGGGAGACCGTCGCCTGCCTGCGCCGCCCGCGCCCGGAAGTCTGGACCGGTTTCCGCGGCCGGCTGATCCGGGTCGCCATGGCCGCCGCCGTGGCCTGCCCGGGCATCGAGACGCCGATCCTGCGCCGGATGGTCAAGCCGCGCCCGGGCGCCGGGGCGCGGTAGCCGGGCGCCCCCCTGGCCGCGCGGCGCACCTCCGGCTACGGGCGCACGGGCTCGCCGGGCAGGGGTGGCTCGCTCGCCTCGTCGGGCTCCCGCGCCGCCGGCGGCTCCGGTTGTGGGTCGGGCTCGGCCGGTGCCCCGGCGTCGCCCGGCGCGCCCGCGGTCTGGTCAGCCGGCGCGGCCTCGGCCTCGCCGGCGGCCCCGCCCACCTCCCGGTCGTAGTCCCGCGGGCGCTGCCACTCGGGGGCGAGCGGGTAGAGCGGGAAGAGCGGGCTGGTGGGCGCGAGCTGGGGGGCGTCGGGAACCTCGAGGAGAATGCGGTTGCGCGCCAACGCCGTGCCCATCGCGGCGTACAGCCGCGCCAGCGACGTGTTGTAGTCGATGAGCGACTGGACCTCCTCCTGCTCGGCCAGGGCCAGCAGTTGCTGGCGCCGCAGCCGCAGGTCCAGGAAGTCCGTGGTGATCTCCTCGAGCAGCTCCTGCTCGAGCTCGATCGTGCGGAGGTTCTCGGCGGCGGCCACGCGGGCCGCGCGCGTCTGCTCGATGAGCTGGTAGTTCGTGGTGATCTCGATCAGGGCGTTGCGGACCTCCGCGACCACGCCCTGCAAGGTATTCCGGTAGGCGATCACCGACTGCACCCGCTGCAGGTGCCGCTCGCGCTCCGTCGCCTGCGCCGCGCGGTTCCCGACCGGCAGCTCGAAGTTGAGGCTAACGAGGTAGTCCACGAAGTCCGCGTCCAGCTCGTTGTACGCGTCCCCCGTGTCCTCGCCCAGGGCGCCGACCCGCGTCTGCACGCGCAGGTCCAGCAGGGGCAGGAGTGCGTTCTCGGCCAGCTCCTGGCGGATGGACGTGTTGTCGATCGAGAGCAGGGCCCGCTGGATCTCGGGTCGGTTCCGCAGGGCCGTCAGCACCGCGTCGGCGAGGTTGAAGCGGATGGGCGCGTCGATCGCCACGTCGGCGGGAAGGACCAGCACCTCCGACCCGACGGTGAGCTGCGGGTCGTTCATGAGCTGCTTGAGGCGGTTGGAGGCCTGCCGCAGCGTGCGCTGGGCGCGGATCACGTTGGCCTGGCGGGTCTGCACGTTCGCCGCGGCGTCCGAGACGTGCGCCGGGCGGGCCAGCGCCCGCCGGCGCTGCAGGAAGTCCGAGGTCGCGGTCCCGCGCTCCAGGAGCCGCTGCAGGATGAGCAGGTCGTTGTAGGCCCGCACCAGCGTCCAGTACGCCTCCTCGGTCTGCGTCACGCTCAGCAGCAGTTGCTGCTTGAGCGCCTGGATCTCCTCGAGCTCCGCGTTGCGGTTGAGCCGGACCTGCGAGAGGGCCACGTCCGAGCCGCTGTTGCGCAGCAGCGGCTGGTCGAGCTGCAGGGTGACCGAGGGCTCGTAGGCCGGGTCGGGGAACGTCGTCAGCCCGCTCGTCTCGACGTCGGTGTACCGGAAGTTGTGCGCGATCGAGAGCTGGCCGCCCGTGGTCAGGCGCCGCCGCAGCCCCACGCCCACGTCCACCTGCTGCTGCTCGTCGTTGCGCACCGCCTGCGAGAAGGCGTTGGAGCTCGTGCGCGGCGAGTCGATCGAGGTCCACTGGGAGTTCGAGAAGAGCACCCAGTCGAAGGCGGCCTGGGCCTGCACCACGCGGGCCGAGGCGATCGCCGGGTCGATCCGCGCAAACTCCACGTCCAGGTTGTTCCGCACCGTCGCCGCGATCGCCCGCTCCAGGCTCACCGCCACGATCTTCTGGTCGCCCGGCACCAGGGGATCTCCCAGCCGCGGCTGCATCGAGCCGTACGAGCCCGGCCCCGCCATCCCTTCCAGTTGCTCCCGGATCGACGGCTTGATCCCCAGGGCCTCCACGCGGTCGGGCCGGGTGAGCTGCGTCTGCTCGTCGGTCCGGCGGGCGTCGGCCAGTTCCCGGCCCGCGCTCTCGGCGATCGACCGGCGGAGGGTGTCGTCGTCGCCGGAGAACAGGGGGCGACCGCAGCCGGCCACGAGCAGGGCCACCGCCGCGGGGGGCAGCGTCAGGGTCAGGATCCCGCCGGCACGGCGGGACGCACGGGGTCGGGGGTTGATCATGCGTCGCCAGGGTATGTGTGGGCCGGTCCGATCCGGTCACCCGGTCGGCGCCGGGCACAAAGCATACAGACCGGCGCCCCGCCCGAGCCGATGTTCCCCCGGGCCCGAGCCCGGGGCGCTCCCGCCATCCCCGTGCGGCCGGACGTCGCGTCGCGCCGCCGCCCGCCCCGGTAGCATGACGTGGGCCGCCCCGTCCATGGGCCCGATGGAGAGATAGGTATGACTCACAGCGCGCGCCGTCCCGGACACGCCCTCGCCGCCACCGCCTTCGCCTGTGCCGGCCTCGCCCAGGGACTGGCCGGCGCCGGCGTGCTGGTGATGCTCGCCGAGCCGGCCCTCGCCCAGCCGGCCCAGAAGGTCGAGCCGTACTGGGTCGTGGTCACGGCCGACAACCTGCCGCTGAAGGCGGGGGCCGGGCTGCCGTACTACCCCGTGCGCTCGCTCAAGTCGGGCGACCTGCTCAAGGTCGACGCCCAGGTGGGCGACTGGCTCCGGGTCCACTATCCCGCCGGCGTGCCCGCGTTCGTCAAGGCCGAGGAGGCCCGGCCCGAGCCCGACGGGTCCTCACTCACGCTCGCCGCGCCCTCGCAGCTCATGGCGGCTAACGCCTCGGGCGGGGAGCGCGCCAACTGGTGGACGCTCCTCGAGACGCCCGTCCCCGCGGGAACCAGGTTCCAGGTCCTCCAGACGCTCAAGACCGCCGATGGCAAGGTGTACGGCTACCTGGTCCCCGCGCCGCCCGAGGCCCGCGGCTACGTGAAGCCCGAGGCCACGCGGCGCGCCACGCCCGCCGAGGCCGCCGGGGCCGAGGGCCGTCCACCCGCCGCCGACACTCCCGCCGGCACCTCCGGAGTCCCCGCGCCCCGCCCGGGCGCTCCGGCCGAGCCCGTGCCACCCGCACCTTCTGTGGCCGCGCCCCCGCGAGGCGCGCCCGCCCCGGCGAACCCCGACTCCGAGCAGCTCCCCGGCCCCGTCCGTCGCCCCCTCCCGCCCCCCCCTTCGGCGCCGGGCGTGATCGACCTCCCCAGCACGCCTGGGGGCAGTCCGGCGGGCGCCGCTCCGGGCGGCGCGCCCGCGCCCGGGGTGATCGATCCCGCCGTTCCGCCCACCACGACGATGGGCGACCCGGTCGGCATTCCCGCTCCGGCTCGCCCCCAGCCCGCGCCCCCGCGCGAGCCGGACATGGGCTCGATCGACGCCCTCGCCTCCCTCTACGAGCAGGTGCGGACGCAGCCCATCCGCGAGGCCGAGCTCGGGGGCGTGATCGCCGAGTTCGAGAAAGCCATCGGGGCGCTCGGCTCGGGCGAGGATGACCGGCGCACCGCGGAGTTCCTCCGCGCCCGCCTGGAGGTCCTGCGCATCCGCAGCGACCTGCAGGAGTCGCTCCGCAGCGCCGCCGAGTCGCGGCGCCGCTTCGAGCGGCGCGGCCAGGTCGTGCTCGAGCAGGCCGAGGCCGTCAACCGCGTCTACGCGGTCGTCGGGACGCTCCTCCCCAGCACCGTCTACGACGGGACTCGGCTGCCCAAGATGTTCCGCATCGTCTCGGTCGACGCCGGCTTCCCGCGCACGCTCGCCTACGTCGCCGCGCGCGGGCACAGCCCGGGCCAGGACGACCCGGGGCTCGAGGGAAAGATCGGTCGCGTCGTCGGCGTCGAGGGAGAGGCGCGCTACGACGAGTCGCTGCGCCTGAACATTATCACCCCCACGCGCGTGGACCTCCTCCGTCCCACCGATCGCGCCCAGCCGCGCACCCCCGCGGAGCGTGAGCCCGACCCGGCGCCCGCCGGCACCGCGGGCGACCACGACGACGCCCGCTAGCGCGCGGGCGGCTCCCGCCGCGCCAGGCGCCCGCCCACCGCGCGCTCGAGTCCGAAGAAGGCCTCGGCCGCCTCGGCCTCCATCTGCGCCAGCTCCACCCGGGCCTGGCTCAGCGCCAGCCGGGCCATCAGCACCTCGGTCAGGTCGGCCTCCCCGGCCTCGAGACTCTGCTCGGCGATCCGCAGGTTCTGCTCGCGCCGGCGCACGATCTCGCTCCCGTAGCGCTCGGCGGCCTCGGCCCGCGCCCGCGCCTCGTGCCACCCCACGCGGGCCTCGCGGACCGCCCGCTCAGCGAGCTCGTTGGCCTCGAGGGCCATCCGCCGCGAGTCGGCCCGGCCCCGCGCCACCCGGGCCGCCCCCGTGTCGAGGATCGGCACCATCACCGCCAGCCCGACTCCCGCCATCTCCATGCGATCCTCGGTGCGCTCGAACATCGGCCCGGCGCTCGCCTCGCCCAGGCGCATCAGCCGGGCCTCGTCGAGCATGTACCCCGAGGCCCGGGCCAGCGCCCGCGCCTCGGCGGCATCGAGGCGCCGCCTCAGCGCCAGCCCGATCACCTCCTCCTCCGCGAGCCCATCCAGGTCGCTCCAGCGGCTCGCCGGCCCGCCGACCGCGTCCCAGGCCGCGTCCGCGCCGCTCCGGCCCAGCAGCCCGAGCAGCCGGCGCTTCCCGCCCTCGAACTCCGCCGCCAGCCGGACCCGCCGGGCCTGCGCCTCCGCCTCCTCGATCAGGAACCGATTGAGCTCCGGCTCGGTGCTCTCCCCGGCGTCGAGCCGGGCCCGGGCCAGCCGCGCCAGCTCGGAGGCGGACCGGGCCCCGTCCAGTGCCGCCGTGGCCGCCCGCTGGGCCGAGACGACCCCGGCATGTGTCGCCCGGACCTCGAACACAAGCCCCAAAGCCGTGTCGCTCACGCCCAGCACCGCGGCCCGCAGGCGGTGGCTTGCCGCGCGCGTCCGCGGCTCGCGCAGCCAGAGCCACGAGAGCTGCTCCATGGCGCTGGCGCTCCAGGCCGTCGCCGCGTCCGGGTCGCCGATCGGCCACAAGGCCGAGACGTTGACCATCGGGTTCGGCAACAGGCCCGCCTGGACCAGGTCGGCCCGGGCCGCCGAGACCCGTTCGAGCTCGGCGCGGATCATCGGGCTGTGCGCCAGCGCCAGGGCGACCGCCTGGTCCTCTCCCAGGTCGCTCACGCCGTCCCACTCCGCCGGCGCCGACTCGACCGCCCCTCCCGGTGTCGCCCAGGCCGGGGCCGGCACACCCCCGCGGGCACCGACGAGGGCGGCCGCCTCGGAGTGGTCGCGGGCGGCGTCGGTGCTGGCGCACCCCGGCGCCTGGACGACGAGGAGCGCACTGAGGACCAGCGCCCCGGCGGGGTCGCGCGCGCAGACTCTCGGAAATCCCATCGCTCACCCTCTCGGCTTGGGCGCCTCGACGTGGATGCCCGTCGCGTTCACCACCAGGGTGTGTTCGTCGCGCTGCGCCACCGTCCCGACCACCGTCACCGTGCTCATCGGGCGCAGGCCGCCCGCGTTCTGCGCGGTCACCTTCAGCGGCATCCCGTCCGGACCGACGATCTGCACCGTCGCCGAGCTGGCGGCGACGTCGTCGGGATCCTCACAGCAGTAGTCCCAGGGCGTCTTGCACGAGTCCGCCGGGTTGTCGGCGCAGGTCGGCATCGCCGGGTCGACGATCGTGAAGATCGCCCGCTCGGGCGCGAAAGGGTCCTCGGTCCCGCCGATCTTGCCCACCAGCACGACGCGGTCGCCCGCCTTGGCGGCGGCCTTGGCGGCCCGCACCGGCTGGGCCGCGTCCGGCGCCTGCGCCAGGAAGAGGCTCGCGGGCACGGTCACGCCCGCGGGCGCGGGTGCGCCCGCCGGCCGCGAGGTCTCGGCGCCGACGGGGTTGGGTTTCTCCTCGCACCCCCCGAGCCACGCGCCCACGCCCAGGAGCGCTCCCGCCAGGCACGCCCCCGCGCACATCCCACCGAACCGGTTGACCGTCATAGGACCTCCTTTGGTTGAAGTGCTGTGCTCTGTCACGCCGTCCCACGTCGCCCGTCATCGCCCCGCCGCCTGGAACTATGCCGCCCTGAGCGCTTCGGTGATCGGTGCCTTCAGCGACCTGTAGGCCGGCAGGATCGCCCCGCCCAGCCCCATCCCCAGCCCGGCCCCCAGGCCCACGCTCAGCGCGCCCGCGTCCACGCGCAGTCCGAACGCGCCCATCGAGAACGGCACCGCGACGCCGTCGAGCACCCCCAGGCCGATCGCCGCCCCGATCAGCGAGCCGGCCGCGGCGGCGATGACCGACTCCTGCACCAGGCTGAGCATGATCGCCCCGCGCGTGTACCCCAGGCACCGGAGCATGGCCATCTCGCGGATGCGCGACGCGAACGCCGCGTACATGATGTTCAGCCCTCCGAAGAGCCCGCCCAATCCGATCAGCGCCGCGGTGCCCCAGGCGACCGCGCGCACCGGGGCGTAGAACCGGGCCAGCTTGGCGTAGTACTCGCTCTCGAGCATCGCCGCCAGCTCCAGGTCCAGCCGCTGCCGCGTGAACGCGTCGATGTCCGCCAGCTCCGCGGTCCCCAGCGCGAGGATCACCGTCGAGTCCGTCTCCCGCCGCGCCGCGATCTTCAGGTCGGTGAGCGCGGTCCACACCTCGCTCTCCATCACCGACCCGGGGGCCACGAACCGCCCCACGATCTCCCAGGGCCGCTCGTCGATCCACAGGCTCTGCCCGATCTCCAGGGCGCTCTCGGGCAGGCCCAGCTTGGCGGCCGCCATCCGCCCGGGCATCAGCTCGTCGGCCCCGGCCCGGGGAAGCCGCCCCGCGACGATCTGCACCGGGGTGTGCACGAGCAGGGCCGCGCTCGTCACGCCCCGCACGACCGCCATCGACTCCTGCGCCGCCGCTACCGAGGCCTTGAGCGGGAGGGCCATGTGCACCTCCGCCGACACGAGCGGGACGCCCCCGACGCTGCGGATACCCGGCACGGAGGCGGCGATCAGCGCCCCGACGTTGGCCGCGATCTCGCTGCGCTCGATCGAGTCCTCGCTCCCGGCGCCGATCAGCACCACGCGGTCGCTGGCGCCGCTCACGCTCAGCGAGTGCTGCATCCCGCGCACGAAGGCCCCGGCGGCCAGCACCAGCAGCACCATCAGGGCGCTCCCCGACACCCAGAGCCACAGGCGCAGGGGCGAGCGCCCCAGGTTCCGCACCGCGTAGTCGATCGGGAGCAGCACCATCTCTGCCGAACCTCCTGCCTACACCGCCCGGAAACAGGCCGCGATCTCGCGACGCGACGCCTGCCAGGCCGGCACCAGGCCCGCCAGCGCGCCCAGCACCGCCGACCCGACGACGCCCGCCGCCAGCAGGCCCGGCGGGGCCGACACCGTGAGATTGATCCCCTCGGTCGAGAAGCTCACCGGCCGCAGCCACAGCAGCGCGCACGCGCCCGCCGTTCCCAGGCTGCCGCCGATCAGTCCCAGGACCAGGCCCTCGGCCACGATCAGCCGGGCCAGCAGACCCCGCCCGAAGCCGAGCGTCTGCATGATCGCGTGCTCCTTGACGCGGTCCTGCACGCTGAGCACGATGGCGTTGCCCACCAGCGCCAGCACCGCCGCGAGGCATCCCCACCCCAGCCACCGCGTGAAGCGCACGATCTCGACCACGTCCCGGGCCGCGGCCTCGACGAAGGCCTTCTCCGTGCGCGTGTGCGTCGGGTCCTGGTCGTCCTGGAACTCTTCGTCGATGGCCCGGGCGACCTGGGGCAGCAGCGCCGCGTCGGTCACGCGCACGTTGAACTGCGTCACGATCCCCTCCTGGTTCCGCTCGTTGGCCCGCTGCAGGAACCCCAGGTGCACATACGCCACGTTCTCGTCCTGGGGCTCGTCGGAGCGGATGATCCCCGCCACGTTCACCGTGATGCCCGCGGCGTCGAAGCCATCACCCACCCGAAAACCCCGCCGCCGCGCCAGCGCCTCCCCGATCACCGCGGCGTCGCCCCGCGCCTCGAACTTCTCGAACGAGCCATCCAGGAACGTCATCGCCCGGGCGTACTGGCGGAACCCCTCGGCCGGCACGCCCCGGAACGTGATCACGTCCAGGCTCGCCCGGCAGTTGTTCACCACGATCTTCATGGGCACCACGCTCGCGACCCCGGGAAGACGCGCGATCCGCTGGAGATAGTGCTCGGGCAGGCGGCTCGAGAAGGGGCAATACCGGTTCTCCCGGTAGACCACCAGCACCGTGTCGGCCCGGGTGGCGCTCGTGGCGCGGGTGACGCCCCGGTCCATCGCCTGCACGGAGGCGAACAGGAACATCGCGACCGCCACGCCCAGCACCGTCAGCAGGCTCCGGGTCCGCTGCCTCCACACCTGCTTGAGCACCAGGGGCATGTGCCTCGGGCCGATCATCGGGCCATCCCTTCTCCGGCCAGGGCCGGCTCGTGGTCGTGCTGGTCCTCGCGCACCAGCCGCCCCTTGTCCAGGTGCAGCACCCGCCGCGCGTGCCCGGCGGTGCGCGGGTCGTGCGTCACCATCACGATGGTCTTGCCCAGCTCGCGATTGAGCCGCCCCAGGAGCTCCATCACCGCCCCGGCCGAGGCCCGGTCCAGGTCGCCGGTGGGCTCGTCGGCCACGATGATCTTGGGGTCCGGCACGATCGCGCGGGCGATGGCCACCCGCTGCTCCTGCCCCCCGGAGAGCTGCCGCGGGAAGTGGTCATGCCGGTCCGCCAGCCCCACCAGCCCAAGCGCCGCCGCCACGCGGGCGTGCCGCTCGCGGCGCGACAGCTCGCGGCGCAGCAGCAGGGGGAGCTCGACGTTCTCATAGGCCGTGAGCACCGGCACCAGGTTGTAGAGCTGGAAGATGTACCCGATGTGCTCGGCCCGGAAGGCCGCCAGCTTGGCCGGCGGCACCTCCGCGAGCTCGACCCCCGCGATCCGCAGCGACCCCGACGTGGGCCGATCGATCCCGGCGACCAGGTTGAGCAGCGTCGTCTTGCCGCTCCCCGACGGGCCCATCAGCGCCAGAAAGTCCCCCTCGGGAACGTCCAGGTCCATGCCGTCGAGCGGCGTGATCACCGTCTCGCCCTTGCGGTACGAGCGCGTGAGCGCCCGACAGCGGATGATCGCCTCACGCTCCATGGTCATCCTCCCCCGGGACCTCTCCCGCGACGCGCACCCGCCGGCCCTCCCTCAGCCCGGGCGTGCCGGGCTCGATGAGCTGATCGCCCGGCCACAGGCCGGACTCGACCCGCACCCACTCCCCGCTCCCGCTCCCCGCCCCCGGCGCCAGCGCCACCTGGCGGAGCGTGGCCGCCGAGCGCGCCTTGTCCACCACCCAGGCCCGCGCCGCGTCGCCGGCGACCTCGAACAGGCCCGCGCGGGGCGCCAGCACGCGCTCGGGGCCCGCGCTCCCCGCCCCCGCCGCGGCCGCGCCGCCCTCGGGCCCGCGCCCGAAGAGCCGCACCCGCGCCAGCATCTCGGGGCGGAGCTGCGGCGCCGGGTCGCGCAGCGCCACCTTCACCTGCAGCGTGTTCTTCTGGATGTTCGCCTGCCCCACCACCCGGGTGACCACGCCCTCGAAGACGCGCTCGGGCAGGGCGTCGACGACGACCTCCGCCCGCTGCCCCGGTCCCACCCCCGACGCCTCGGCCAGCGGCACGTCAGCCCGCACCTGCAGCTTGCCCGGGTCGAAGAGCCGCAGGATCGCGCCGCCGCCCCCCTCGCCCCCCAGCATCACGCGGGACCCCGGCTCGGCGATCCGCTCCAGCACCACCCCCGCGACCGGCGCGACCACCTCCGTTCGCGCCAGCCGCAGCGCCGCCTCGTCGCGCGCCCACCGGGCCCGACCGACCCGGGCCTCGGCCAGGGACACGCCCGCCCGCGCCAGCGCCAGCATCCGCGCCTCGTCCACGCGCAGGCGGAGCTCCTCGGTTGCTGCCCGCAGCTCCGCCTCGCGCTGCGCCACCTTCGCCCGGAGCACGCCCTCGTTCTTCCGCGCCGCCTCGAGGCCGGCCTCCTCGGCCTCGAGGCGCAGGCGCAGACGCGCCAGCTCGCCCGCGGCCACGCCCCGGATCTCCGCCAGCCGCTCCTTGCGCTCCAGCTCGTCGCGCATCTCCCCCGCCCGCGCCGCGCGCTCGCCGATCATCGCCGGGAGCTGGGCCAGCTCCGCCCGCGCCTCGTCCAGCATCGCCCGCGTCCCGGCCACGAGCCCCTCGCGGTCGACCGGGTTGTCCCAGCGGGTCTGGGCCGCCGCCAGCTCCGCGCGCGCGCTCTGCAGCTCGGCCTCGGCCTCCGCGAGCTCCGCCTCGGCGCCGCCCAGCGCGATCCGCGCGTCCTCGTCGATGAGCCGTGCCACCACGTCGCCCGCCTCGACCGCATCCCCCTCGAGCACCAGCACCTCACGCACCACGCCCTCGGAGAGGGCGGGCACGCTCACCGCGTACGGGTCCGCCTCGATCCATCCGGCGGCCTGCGAGACCAGCTCCCCGGCCCCGGCGCCGCCCCCGTCCGTGCCGCCCGCGCTCCCGTCCGCCTTCACGATCACCGGCAGCACGCGCACCGCAAGCGCCGGGGTCAGCGCGCTCCGCCCCGCGATCGCCAGCAGCGCCGCCAGCCCGAGCACCAGCAGCGCCGGAACCAGCACCCGCGTCTGCCAGCGCCGGCCCGGCATGGGAACCGCTGGCGCCACCACGGGCGTCGCGCCCGTGCCGATGCTCCCGCTCGGGTGGGCGTGCCGCCGGCCCAGAAAGTCTGTCAGGTCCGCCATGTCATCGCGCTCCGGTGCCGTCGAGAATCCGGGCCCAACCGCCGTGGTGTCAACGCACCCTCGGCGGCCCGCGCCAAAGAGCGCCACGTGCGCGCGAGCGATCGCTCGCGGCCGCGGCCGTCACACGCACCGATGATTCAGATAATGAGCGCGCACCGCTGGCGCACGAGCGACCAGCAGACCCCCGCCGCGGCGCGCTCGAACCCGTCCCCGCTCCGGGCCGTGCCCGGGCCGGCAGGTACCTGCTCGAGCACCCACGCGGTCGGTCGCGCCGGCAGCGGCGCAGGCACGCCGATGTCGTCGGTCTGCGGCGCCCACCGCTCCCCGAGCGTGGCCGTCCGGGAACGTGACTCGGCACAGTCCGGGCAATCGTCCCGCTCCGGCGCCGGCGCCCCGGGAGACCGGCCCTCCGCGCCCTCGCAGCCGCAGCAGGCATGCGCGGCTTCCTCGCCCCGCACGAGCGTGCCCGTCCAGCCGACCAGCATCCCCGCCTGGCAGCAGCACAGGGGCAGCCAGACCGCGGCCAGCACGGCCAGCGTCAGGCGCATCAGGCTGCTTCCGCGATTGGTCATGGGTTGCCTCGGGCTCGCGCGTCGCTTCCGTCAGCGACCCCTCATCCTAGTACCGCCTCACCCGCGGCAGGGTTCCCCGGGCCGTCGGCAAACTGACGCGCTCGGGCCCGGCTTTTATACTCCGCCCGCCCGCCCTCGCTCCGCATGACGCCCGCACCCACGCCCCAGCGCTTATCGGCCCGCCGCGCGGTCTACCTGATCGCCCTGGTCGGGGCTGCGATCCGGCTCTGGGGCCTGGCCGCCCTCCCCCTGGTCATCACCGATGACGGGAGCGGATATCTCCACTGGGCCCAGCTCCTCGTGCAGGGCCAGCCCATGGAGATCAACCCCCTCCGGACTCCCGGATACCCCGTCTTCCTGGCGGGCTGCCTCATCGCCTTCGGCGACGGGCCGGTTGGCATTCTCCTGGCCCAGCACCTGGCCGGCTGGCTCGCCACCTTCCTGGTCGGTCTGGTCGCGATCCGCCTGGCGGGACCCCGGATCGGCGCCGCCCTGGGCACCCTCGCCGCGCTCGACCCCTGGCTCATCGGCTTCGAGTGCTATCTGCTCACCGAGGCGCTCTCGGTGCTGGGCATGGCGGCCGCCTTCGCGATCGCCTGCCTTGGCACGCGACCGCGCTGGGCGTGGGGGGGGCTGCTCGGCATCGTCCTGGGCCTGACCTGCCTGGTCCGGCCCAGCTTCCAGATCGCCGTCCCCTTCCTGGCGCTCGGATGGCTCCTCCACAGCTCCCGTGAACCCGGCACGCGCGGCGTCCGCGCCGCGGTCGCGCCCGCGCTCGCCCTGGTGCTCGCCTTTGCCGTGACCACCGGCCCCTGGCTCCGCTACAACGCGCGGCGCGGCGTCGAGGGCTTCGCGCGCGGGACCGAGGTCGGCTTCTGGAGCGGCATGGCCTGGGCCGGACTGCTCACCGAGGAGCTCGAGCTCCCCCCGGATGTGCGCGACGCCCACGCCCGCCTGCGCGAGGGAACGCTGAGCGTGCACGCCTTCCTCGCCCAGATCAACGGCTGGCACGACGCCGAGCGCCGCCGGCTGCTGGCCCGCTGGGTCCGCGCCAGCATCGCCCAGCGCCCCGCCGACTACGCCGCGGGGGTCGGCAAGGCCCTCCTCTGGCAGCTCAACATCTTCCCGGTGTGGTCCGGGCACACGTACAACGAGTCGGCGGGCTACGTCGGCCGGGTCGGGGCCGATGGCACCCAGTGGGGCCAGGTCGCTCCCAACCTCCAGGTCACCGTCAATCCCGAGCGCCTCCGCCCGCTGATGATGCACGGGGAGAGCGGGCCGCCGGGGCGCTTCTTCGCCTGGCTCCGGGTGCGCTACGTGCCGGGTTTCCCCCAGGCGCCGCTCTTCGGCCTCGCCGTGGCGGCCGGAGTCGTGCTGCTGGCCCGCCGCCGCTTCGGCCTGGCGCTCATCCTCGCGGGCGTGGGCGCGCTGATCGGCATCCACGCGCTGATGGTCCAGCCCTACAGCCGCTACAGCCTTCCGGCCTGGATCGTGCTCTACGCCGCCCCGGCCCTGCTCTGGATCCCGCGCGCCCGCCCCGGGGGCGTTGGACCCGAGCCCGTCTCCTCGCCCTCAAATCCGCCGGCGCCCCACACCCTCGAAGCCATCCATGCCTGACCCGCGCCCGGCACCCCGTCTTGGCCCTCGGCACGCCCTGCTCGTGCCCGTCGCGGTCGCCATGCTCGTCCGCCTCTACCTCACCGGCACCATCCCGCTCACGATGACCACCGACAGCGGCGACTACCTGCTCTGGGCCGCCCAGCTCGCCGCGGGCCAGTGGCCCGACTTCCCCGGAGTCCGCACCCCGGGCTATCCCCTCTTCCTCTCCGCGGTGGTGGCGCTGGCCGGTCAGACCCCGACCGCCATCGTGCTCGCCCAGCACCTGCTGGGCGTCGGGGTCGTCGCCCTGGGGGCGCTCGTCACCGCGCGAGTCGCCGGGCCCCTGCTGGCACTCGGCGTCGGGCTTGCGCTCGCCCTTGACCCCTGGATGCTCACCCTGGAGTGCTGCGCTCTCAGCGAGGCGCCCGCCACGTTCCTCAGCGTGCTCGCGCTCGCGGTGGTCATGCTGCGATGGTCGCGTGGCCTCGCGGGCGGGCTGCTGCTGGGCGCGGTGCTCGCGGCCGCCTGTCTCGTCCGCCCCGCCATGCAGATCGCCGTCCCCCTCGTGGGGGCCGCGGCCCTGCTCGACGCCTGGCGCCACGGGGCCCGCGGCGCGGCAGGTCCCGCCCTGCGAGCCCGTGCCCGCGCCGCCGCCCCGGTGGCGACCGGGCTGGCCCTGGGCCTGGCGCTGCTCCTGGGGCCCTGGCTGGTCCACAACGCGCGCCGCGGGATCGTGGGCCTGGCCAACGGCACCGAGATGATCCTCTTCGTGGGCTTCGAGCGCGCCGGCATGCTCGACGAGGCCTTCCCGCTCCGCCCGCAGACCGCGGCCGCCTACGCCCTCTTCAAGCAGACGCCGCCCACCGAGACCAGCCGCTTCGTCTTCCTCCGCGCGGTCGGCCTCCCGGACTCGCCCGAAGCCGCCGACGAAATCGCCCGCTGGTGCCGGCACAGCGTGCGCTCCCGCACCAGGCACTACCTCCGCACCGCCGCCTGGGTGACGCTCTGGCAGCTCAACTGTTTCCCTTCCGCCGGCTGGAACGGGTACAGCGAGACCGCGTGGCTGATGCGCGGCCTGGGCCGTGCCGATCCGCCCCCCAACCCCGACGCCCCGCCCAACTTCTTCACCGACTCCCGCGACCCCTCCATGGTCCCGTACCAGATGTGGAACGACGGCGGCCCCCCCGCCCGGCTCTTCGGCTGGCTCGGCCGCCAGCGCTTCCGCGGCATCCCCCAGGTCCCGCTCTGCCTCCTCACCCTGGGCGTCATCGGGCTGGCGCTCCTCCGGCGGCGGTTCGACCTGGCGCTCCTCTTCGCCGTGCCCGTCGCCCTCATCGGCGTGCACGTCGCCATGCTCCTCATCTACGACCGCTACGGCCTGCCCTCCTGGATCATGATGTATCTGGCCCCGGCCGGCCTTGCGGCCCTCTGGCGACGCGCGCCCGCGGCGGCGCACGACGAAGCGTCCCACGCCCGCCCGGCCCTACCCCTCCCCGGCGCACCCGCGCCGTGCCCGCGCGCACCGACCGCGTCGGGCCGGACTCCCGGTGCTCCCGGCGAACCCCGCTAAGATCGCCGGTCCAGGTCTGGCCGTGCCCTCCTCAACCCCACAGATCGAAGCCAAGCCGGCCCTCGAGGTCGCGACTCCCGCCTCGGCCCACGCCGTGCGGGCGCCCGCCGCCGCTCCCCGCGACACCGACCCGGGGCGGCCCGAGCTCTCCATCGCGATCCCGTGCCTCAATGAGGCCGAGACGATCGCGGCCTGCGTGGCTTCCGCGGTCCGCTGCCTCCGCGAAAACCACATCGAGGGCGAGGTGGTCGTCGGGGACAACGGGTCGACGGATGGGTCCCAGGAGCTCGCCCGCCGGGCCGGGGCCCGCGTCGTGCCCGTGCCCCGCCGGGGCTACGGGAGCGCGCTCATGGGGGCCATCGAGGCCTCGCGCGGCACATACGTCGTCATGGGCGATTCCGACGGCAGCCACGACTTCGCCGAGGCCGTCACCCTGCTCCACAAGCTGCGCGAGGGGTACGACCTGGTGATGGGCAACCGGTTCCGCGGCGGGATCATGCCCGGGGCCATGTCCTGGAAGAACCGGTGGGTCGGCAATCCCGTGCTCACGGGCATCGGCCGCCTGGTCTACCGGGCCCCGGTCGCGGACTTTCACTGTGGCCTCCGCGGGTTCACCCGGTCCGCCTACGACGCGCTCCGCCTCCGAACCACGGGAATGGAGTTTGCCAGCGAGATGGTGATCAAGGCCACGGTGGCGCGCCTGCGCATCGCCGAGGTCCCCATCACCATGCACAAGGACGGACGCTCGCGCCCGCCCCACCTGCGGCCGTGGCGCGACGGCTGGCGGCACCTCCGCTTCATGCTCCTGCTCAGCCCGCGCTGGACGCTCGTCTACCCCGGCCTGGGGCTCACGCTCCTGGGCCTGGCCATCGGCCTCCCCCTGGCCATGGGCCTGGACCGCGTCGGGAACGTCCAGCTCGGCCCGCACACGCTCGCGGGTGCGGGCTTCATGATCCTCGTGGGCTACACCGCGCTCACGGTGGGCATCGCCGCACGCGTCTACGCCATGCAGGAGGAGCTCGGACCGCCCAGCTCGCCCTTCGTGCGCCGCCTGACGGACCTCTTCAGCCTGGAACGGGGCCTGCTGGCGGGCGGGGCCCTGGTGATCAGCGGCCTGGCCATCCTGGCCTACCTCGTCGCCCGCTGGCTCTTCGAGTGGTGGGGAGCGATGCCCCTCGAGCGCACCATCCGGCCCATGCTCGTGGGCGGGACCATGGTCGCGCTGGGGGTCCAGACCGTGCTGATGTCCTTCTTCTACAGCATGCTCGCGGTCCCCCTCCGCCACGCCCGATAGCCCACCTTCATGCCCCCTTCCGGGGCTTTCCGGGCCTTTATGGTCCGAATCCCTACGAAAGTGCGGTATCACCCCCACCGGCTTGGGGTTAGTATCGAATCCATGAAAGTCTCAACCTCCCAAGACACTGCGGTGCGCAATGGTCTGAGCGCGGCGGCCGCGGCCCGTGGAGCCAGCGCGACCAAGACCAACCCGACCAAAGTCCTGTGCGTGGACGATCACGCCTTCGTTGCCGAAGGACTCAAGTCCCGCCTGGCGATCGAGAACGACCTGGAAGTGGTCGGGCGGCTTCCCAGCGCCGAGCACCTGGTTTCCGAGGTCCAGAAGGTCGGGGCCGAGATCGTCCTGCTCGACATCGACATGCCCGGGCCCGACCCCTTCGGCGCCATGGAGGACCTGCACCGCCAGCTCCCCCACGTGCGCACGATCATGCTGACCGCCTACGTCCGCGACCATTACATCGACGCCGCCGTCAAGGCCGGCGCCTGGGGATACCTCTCCAAGAGTGACGCTCCCGAGACGATCGTCACGGCCATCCGCAAGGTCGCCCGCGGCGAGTTCGCCTTCGGTCCCGAGGTCCTCGAGCGGTGCCAGCTCACCCGCGGGCCGCGCGGCAAGCGCTCCGCCACGCCCACCTCGCGGCTGGAGTCGCTCACGCCCCGCGAGCAGGAGATTCTCCGGATGATCGGCAAGGGGATGTCCCGGAGCCAGATCGCCGCGGCCATCTTCCGCAGCCCCAAGACCGTCGACGCCCACCGCACCAGCATTATGGAGAAGCTGGACATCCACGACCGCGTGGAGCTCGCCCGCTTCGCCATCCGCGAGGGGCTCGTCGAGGCCTGAAGCTAGACCGGGACCGGCAGCAGGAGCACGACACAATGGGCGGCGATCGCGCGGGCCTCGCCCAGCGCATCGACGCCCTCGTGCGTTTTGCCCTTGACATTCACCCGCGCCGCCTCGACGCCCAGGAGCGCCGCCACGCTCTCGCGGATCGCCTGGCGGTGCGGCCCCACGCGGACGTGCTGGGCGATGATGGTGCAGTCCATGTTGCCGACCGCGTAGCCGGCGGCGCGGACCCGTTCCGCCGCCGCGCGCACGAACTCGGCCGACGCGCGCCCCCGGTTGCCCGGGTCGGTGTCCGGGAAGAGCTGGCCGATGTCCGGGGCCGCGATGGCGCCCAGGAGCGCGTCGGTGACGGCGTGCAGGAGCACGTCGCCATCCGAGTGAGCCACCGGCCCGACCGGCGAGCCGAGGGGCACCCCGCCGAGGACCAGGGGGCGTCCCGCTTCTCCGGTCGGAGGGTGTCCGGGCTCTGGTATGGGCGCCAGCCGGTGCAGGTCCCACCCGTGGCCGATGCGTGGCGCGCGGGGGTCGGGAGGGGCGGGCCGGGTCGTCATGTTCGGGCACAGTACCCACCCGAACCTGGTCTGGCGGGTTCGTCGGGGCGTGCGTTTGGCGATAGACTCTCCCGCGCTCGCAGGCGGAGGGCCGTCGCCGAGCTCAAGGAGAAGCCGATGCCACGGGTCGGGCTTGTGCGGGTCGCGTGTGTCCTGCTGGCGGCGGCCTGCGGCGGGTGCTACTACCCGGGCGGGCCGGGGTATTCGGCGGACCGGTACACGTACGAGTCCACCAGTTGGCAGCCCTGGACCGTGGCGCTCGTGGACACGCGCACGGAGGAGGTGGTCTGGCAGCAGCACGTGCCGGTCGGCTACCAGCTCGTGGTCGACTTCGAGAGCGGGGGAGGAGAGAAGGAGCCCAGCGCCCTGCGCCCGGACCTCATGCGCTGGCAGGTGATGCCCGCAGGCCGTCGCTTCGGCCAACTGGAGAGCTCGCTGGCGGTGCCCCCGCGCTCCGCGCGCCGGCTCGATCCGACCTTCCGCGAAGTTCCGGAGATGCCGGGCCAGGTCCCGCCGCCCCCCACGGCTCCGGTTCAGGGCGACGTGCTCGAGGCCCCGTAGCGCAGCGGCGCTCCGCGGGAGCGTTGCCGGGGGGCTCCGGGCCCCATACCGTTCGGGCGATCGGGGTGTTGGGGAAACGGCGCGCCGGGCGCCAGGCGTGGCGGTCCGGGCGGGCGATGGCGATCGTAGCTCAGTTGGTTAGAGCACGAGGTTGTGGTCCTCGGGGTCGCGGGTTCGAATCCCGTCGATCGCCCTTTTCATCCGGGGTGGGGACGCCGCGGGCTCGCGTTCGGGCGTTTGCCGCGGCCCCCGCGCACCGGCGACAATCCCGCCCATGAGCAGCAGTCCCCGGCCCACGGGCCCGAGCACCGACGCGGCGTCCTCCGCCAGCTCCGCGGCGGGCACGGGGGTGAGACCGCCCGGCGCGGCCGACGTCGGGCTCATCGGCCTGGCCGTCATGGGCCAGAACCTGGCGCTCAACATGGCCGACCACGGCCTGAAGGTCGCGGTCTACAACCGCACCACCTCGGTGACCGACGGGTTCGTCGCGGCGCACGGCCCGGTGAAGTTCCGCGAGACCGGCGGGGCGCTCCTGCCCGCCGGCGATCTCCGGTCGTTCGTGGCCACGATCGCCCGCCCCCGGCGCATCGTCCTCATGGTCAAGGCCGGCCCGCCCACCTCCGCCGTCATCGACCAGCTCGCCCCGCTCCTGGAGCCCGGCGACCTCGTGGTCGACGGGGGGAACGCCGACTGGCACGACACCGAGGCCCGCGAGCGCGCCCTGGCGGAGCGCGGCCTGCTGTTCATCGGCTCGGGGGTCTCCGGCGGGGAGGAGGGGGCGCGCTTCGGCCCCTCGCTCATGGCCGGGGGAACGCCCGAGGCCTGGGCCCTGCTCGAGCCCGTGTGGACCGCGATCGCCGCCAAGGTCGACCCCCGGACCGGCCGTCCGCTGACCGGGGCCGCCCCGGGCAAGCCGGTGCGCGGCGGCGTGGCCTGCGCGGCCCGCGTGGGCCCGGGTGGCTCCGGGCACTTCGTCAAGATGGTGCACAACGGCATCGAGTACGCGGACATGCAGCTCATCGGCGAGGCGTACGACCTGCTGCGCACCTGCGCCGGGCTGGAGCCCGAGACGCTCGC
The DNA here is from genome assembly GCA_035628055.1 of Phycisphaerales bacterium. GTDB lineage: Bacteria > Planctomycetota > Phycisphaerae > Phycisphaerales > UBA1924 > DASPKO01. The sequence continues at coordinate 3,333 of DASPKO010000156.1, read as the reverse complement.
CGGGGTCTTCGCCACCTGGAACACGGGCGACCTCGATTCGTTCCTCATCGAGATCACCGCGGACATCCTGCGGCAGAAGGACCCGCGCACGGGCCGCCCCCTCGTGGACGTCATCCGCGATGCCGCCGGGCAGAAAGGAACCGGGCGCTGGACCATTGAGGCCGCCCTGGGCCTAGGCGTCCCCGCGCCGACAATGGCCGAGGCGGTGTTCGCGCGCCAGCTCAGCGCCCTGGGTGGGGCGCGGTCCGCGGCGGCCGGGGCGCTCGCCGGCCCGGACCGCGCCGCGGCAACCCGCGCGGAAGGCCCCGCGGGCGACGACCTCGTCGAGGCCGCCCGCCAGGCCCTCTACTGCTCCAAGGTCTGCTGCTACGCGCAGGGCTTTGCGCTGATGGGCGCGGCGTCGCAGGCGGGAGGGTGGGAGCTGGACCTGGGCCAGGTGGCCCAGGTCTGGCGGGGCGGGTGCATCATCCGGGCCCGGTTTCTCCAGAAGATCACCGACGCCTACGCCGCCAGCCCATCGCTTCCCAACCTGATGCTCGACCCGCACTTCGCCGCCGCGCTCCGAGACCTGCAGGCCGGTTGGCGGACGACCGTCTGCCGCGCCTCGGCCGAGGGCGTGCCGGCGCCGGCCTTCAGTTCCGCCCTGGGGTACTACGACGCGCTCCGGTCGCCCCGGTTGCCCGCGAGCCTGCTCCAGGCGCAGCGGGACTACTTCGGTGCGCACAGCTACGAGCGGATCGACGAGCCGCCGGGCCGGTTCTTCCACCTCGACTGGACCGATCCCGACCGCCCGGAACTGAGTGTCTAGCCCCACGCCCGGCCCCTGGCACCGGCCCCTCTGACGCACCCGGCGTGCTCGACCTCCAGTCGATCCAGGCCTTTCAGCACCTCGAAGGCGGTGGCCTCGTTCCCGCACACCGCCCGGGCGAATCGCCATGGCCAGGAGATAAGCGGTCCAAGGCCATTTCGGAGGCAAAAACAAAGAGGGCTCGCGGCACAACGCCGGCGAGCCCTCGGGGGGGGGGGGTTCGGTTATGCGATCAGTATAACCGTCAAAACCGTGGCTGTCCAGTGGTTTTCTCGTTCTGCAAATTCTCGTCGGCTTCCTCGTCCTCCTCCTCCATCTCGTCGTCGGCCTGCTGGGCCGCCTTCGCGATGTCGCTCATCAGCTTCATGACGGGCATCGGGACGAAGACCGAGGCCCGGGCGGACCCGCCCTGGGCGCCCAGGCCCATGCCGATCGGCGGCAGATTCTCCGGGACCTTGATGTCCCCGACCCCCGGCACCATCATCCCGACCATGGGGAGGACCATCTCGGCCACCGTGCGCATGCCCACGTAGGCCTCGAGGATCCGCCCCGGCGCCAGCCGCTCGGCGACCTGCGCCCGGGGGGCGTCGCCGGCCAGCGTGTTGTTGCCCTTGGCGGCGTCGAGGGCGGCCCCGAGCAGCACCGAGTTCTTGCTGAACGTCTGCACCACGCCGCCTTCGGCCTTGGCGATGTACCCGCTGGGCCCGCCGGCCCCGCCGTACATCATCATCATCATCTGCTGGGCCGCGGCCGCCCCCTCGCCCTCCTCGTCGGGCTGGACCGTCATGGACCAGGCGTCGGCCTCGACGCCGTTGACCGTGGTCGCGCCGGGCTGGTACTCCGTCGTGAACGTCATGCCTTCCATTTCCTTGCCGCTCATCTGGGCCATGAGCGTCTTGGTCTTTTCCAGGTACTCGGCGGGGTTGCGGGTCTTGATGTAGGCCACGGTGTTGAGCAGCAGACCACCCCCGAACATGGCGCCGGGGGCGGAGCCGACGGAGACGGCCTGCCCGTCGACGGCGTCGATCTGGGTGGTGATGAGCCCGCGCATCTCCTCCATGCCCGGCTGACTGCCGGCCATGCGCCGGGCGAAGTCCTTGAGCCCGGCGCTCGAGAGGTCGACCGCGAAGGCGAAGAGGTAGGGCTGGTTGGGGAGCTTTCCCAGCAGGGCCGAGGCGTCGCCCGCGGTGGAGAAGGTCTTGGCGAACCCGGACCCCTCCGTGAAGCTCGCGCCCATGTCCATCATGAGCCCGGCGCCGTCCACGCGCACGCCCATGGCGGCCACGCGCGACTCGTCGAGGAACGACTTGACGAACGTCTGCATCCCCTCGATGTTCCCCCCGCCTCCCATCATCGCCATCTGCCCGGCCATCTCCTCGAAGGCCTGGTCCACCTGCGGCCCGAGAATGGGACGGAGCACCGCCATGTTGGCCACGAAGGTCACGTCGGACTTATCGACGATGTCGCTGACGGCCTGGCCCATCGAGCGCTGGTGCTCGGCGGAGGCGCCCTTGGCGGGCGTGAAGGCCTCGACCACCTCGCGGATCGGGCCCAGGGCGGCATAGTCGTCGCCCACGCGCTTGATGTAGCCGGGCTCACCCTGGATGTCGACCTCGGTGACCCCCGCCCCGGGCTGCGCGCCCGCGAAGTTGGAGACCAGGGCCGCGTAGTCCGAGGTGGGCACGAGCAGCACCATCGGGGGCTTGTCGTGCGACTCGCGCCACTCCTCGGGGCTCTGCCCGGCCTTCGGGCCGGTGAGGAAGATCACCAGCGGGCGGGCGCCGTCCACGCCCTTCTCGATGCCGCCCATCTGCAGCATCTGCCGGATGCCCGGGACGGGCATGGGGAGCTGGAGCGAGGTGGAGATCGTGCTCAGACCCTTGTCGAGGCGGTCGAGACTGGGCGCGGTGACGATGAAGGCCGCGTCGGCCGGAACCCTGTCGAGCACCGGCGGCAGGGCCAGCACGGAGGCGGCCGACATTCCCAGCGCGAGCCCCGCGCCGACAACCAGACCACGCAGACGATTCATGTCCTGACCCTTTCTTGCGTTGAGGAGGTGCTTTGGCGGCGCCGGCCGAACGGCGCGCCGGCCGCGGGCCCGGAGTCCCGCACCCCGCGTCGGCCTCACGCAAGTATATGGAGACCCGCCCCACGCGTTTCAGGACCGGACACCCGAATCGGGCCCCGCCCGGGGTCCGAGCGGGCCCTCAGGCGGCCGCGATCCGTTCCCCGAGCGTGAAGGCCAGCTCGAGGGCCTGCTCGTAGTTCAGGCGCGGGTCGCAGGCGGTGACGTAGTTGCGCGTCAGGTCGGTCTCGGTGACCCCCGAGGCGCCGCCCAGGCACTCGGTCACGTCCTGGTGCGTGATCTCGAGGTGAGCGCCGCCCAGACGGGTCCCCTCCGCGGCGTGGACGTCGCAGGTGCGGGCCAGCTCCCCGAGGATGTGCTCGAAGCGGCGGGTCTTGCGCGCGCCCGACAGCTCGGTGTTCCCGTGCATCGGGTCGCAGGCCCACAGCGACTCCGCCGC
>DASPKO010000155.1:0-6869 GCA_035628055.1 Phycisphaerales bacterium | reverse complement strand
CCGTCGAGGATCTTGCTGCTCTCGGGCTGCTGGGTGGCGGTGGTGCGGTCGAGGATGGTCATGAGGTCATCGAGCTGTGAGTAGCCGACGACGATCTTGAAGATGAAGCGGTCGAGCTGGGCTTCGGGGAGCGGGTAGGTGAGCGCCTTGTTGATCACGGCCAGGTCGGCCTCGGTGAGCTTCTGCCTGGTCTGGCCGAGCATGTTCATGAAGTGGGCGATCTCGTCGGGCTCGTAGGGGAATCCGACGTTGCCCTTGGGCCCGTCGCTGGTCGCGATCGCCGCGCCGGTGGAAGGATCGAGGATCGCCATCCAAGGGATGCCCTTCTTGTCGGCCCCGAAGCGGGCCAGCAGTTCCTTCCCGCCGGCGGCGCGCTCGATGTCGATCTTCAGGTCCACGTAGTCCTTGGCCATCAGCGGCTGAACGTCCGGACGGGCGAGCCAGTCCTCCAGCTTGTGGCACCAGCCGCACCAGGGCGCGCCGAAGTGAAGGAGCACCCTGCGCCCGGAGGCCTTGCCCTCGGCGAGTGCCGCGGCGAGCGCGGCCGGCGCATCCGGGGCGGGGGCCTGGTGCCTGGTCAGGAAGGCCAGCACCTTGCCGGCGTCGTGACCGGGCGTGTGGGCCGCCTCCTGTCCGGGGGCGGGCTTGGTCTCGAGCGTGCCGGTCTCCTGGTTGGCCAGCACTTTCCCGCTCGCGTCGAGGACCGTGAGAAAAGGAACGCCGTGGGCTTTCAGGTTCGCCCCGTACGACGTGGCGAGGTCCATGTGCTTGTCCCACCGGCCGATGTCGACGTGCACGACCTGGTATTCGTACAGGAGCTTCTGGCGGAGGTCGGGGTTCTTCGACATTCCCTCGTGCAGGATGTGGCACCACCCGCACCAGTTGGCGCCCCACTGCACCAGGACGCGGGTGTTGTCGCGCTTGGCCCTGGCGAGGGCCGCGGCGATCTGGTCCTGCGCCCGGGCGGCCTCGTCGTAGATCTTGGCCGGCTCGGCCCTGGCGGGTCGGGGGGGCTCGGCCGTCGGCCGGTTCGCGGCCGCGGGTTCGAGCGGGATCGGGGCGGGGGAGCCGTCCTGACCCTGAGCGGGCGCGGCACCGAACCACAGCCAGCCCGTCACCAGGGACGCCGCGAGACGTGCGCAGAGCTTCATGAATCCCTCCGATAGGGCCGCTCGGTCCCCGCCACGGCGGCGCCGTGAGCGTACCAGCGCGCCCGGGGGCGGCTCCAGACCCCGCCGGGACGCAGGAGCGGGGTCCAAAGTTGCGGCACCCGAGGCCTACAGTCGGACCCCATGGGCAAGACCCGCGAGATCAAGAAGCGCATCAAGGCGGTGGGCAACATCCGGCGCATCACCAAGACGATGCAGATGATCGCCACCAGCAAGTTCGCCCGGGCCCAGAGCCGGGCGACCGCGACCAAGCCCTACACGCTGGGCGTCTTCGAGCTGGTGCGTGAGCTGGCCGCGACCGCCGGCAACGTGGACCACCCGCTGCTGACCGGGCCCAAGGGGGTCAAGGTCAATCCCGCGGAGCTGACGCTGATCCTGACCAGCGACCGCGGGCTCGCCGGGCCCTACAACGGCTCGATCCTGCGGACCGCGATGCAGCACCTGCGGCAGACGCCGCGGGCCCGGGAGGGCGTGATCGAGCTCTCGGGGAAGAAGGGCGTCAACTTCCTGCGCTTCAACCGCGTGCCGGTGGCGGCGCAGCACCACATCGGCGACAAGGCGAGCTTCGAGCAGGTGGAGCGCCTGGCGGACAGCTTCATGGAGCGGTTCATCCGGGGCGAGGTCTCCGCGGTCCGGGTGATCTACATGAAGTACATCTCGGCGGGGCGGCAGCGCCCGGAGGTGATGCAGCTCCTGCCCTTGCGGCCCCCCGTGGACGAGAAGGCCGCGGCGCGCCGGCAGGTGCTCTACGAGTTCAGCCCGCCGGCCGAGGAGCTGCTGGGCGGACTGATTCCCGCGGCGGTGCGGGCCACGCTCATGCAGGCCGTCAACGACTCGATCGTCAGCGAGCACGTCGCACGGATGGTGGCGATGAAGTCCGCTACCGACAACGCGGGGAAGATGGGCAAGCGGCTGACGCGGGCCTTCAACCGGGCCCGGCAGGCGCAGATCACCACCGAGCTCACCGAGATCGTGGCGGGGGCCGCGGCGCTGGAGTGACGCCGGCCGGGCGGGCTCGGGGAGCCGGCGCCCGGAGAAGCGGTGCGGGAGGGATTCGAACCCCCGAGGCCCTTGACGGGCCTACTCGATTTCAAGTCGAGCGCCTTCAGCCGCTCGGCCACCGCACCGGGTTGTGGTCACGCTGCGGGCAGGGCCCGGCGCTGTTCAGTGTAGTGATCACCGGGGCGCCGCCGAGCAAGCCGCGCCCGCCGGGCCGAGCGCGACGAGAAGAAGTGTCGCCGCGGCTTCGGCGCGGGCCCAGGCGCGGGGCGCGACGCCGGCCGGGACGAGGCAGGTCTGCCCGAGCGTGAGGGAGTGGGGGTCCATGTCGTGGCCCTCGAGCCGGACGGGCCCGCCGGCCACCAGCATCAGGACGAGCGGGGCGGGTGCCGGCACCGGCGCGGTGGTCGCGGGCAGGCACGCGGCCAGAGCGAGCCCGCCCCCGGCGCCGAGGCGCGCGGCGTCCACGGTGAAGAAGGCGGTCTCAACGAGGCGTCCGTGGCGCGCGCCGGGGTCCCCGGCGGCGCCGCCGGAGCCCAGCCATGTCGGCGCGGGAGCGCGCCACGCGGCACCGCCCGCGTAGCACTCCACGGCCTCGTCCAGGTGGAGCTCGCGGCCGGCCCGTCCCCAGTCGAAGAGCCGGAACGTCGTATCGCTGGGCGTCTGCACTTCCGCGACGAGCACGCCGGCTCCGAGCGCGTGGATGGTCCCGCTCGGGAGCAGGTGCATCTGGCCCGGGACCGCGGGCTCGGCGTGGAGCAGCCCGGGAAGCGCCCCGTCGCGCGCCGCGGCGGCGAGATCCGCGGGAGAGACCGCACGGCGCAGGCCCTTGTAGATCACCGCGCCCGGCTCGGCCTCGAGCACCAGCCAGCACTCGGTCTTGAGGTGCGCGCCGGGATTGGACCGCGCATAGGCCGGGCTGGGGTGGACCTGCACCGAAAGATTCTCGCGGGCGTCGAGATACTTGACCAGGAGCGGGAAAGGGGCCGAGGGCGGGTGATCGGGGCCGAGCAGGCCCGGCCCCCAGGCCTCGGCGGCGTGGCGGATGGTCATTCCCGCGAGCGGGCCCGAGGCGATCAGGCTGCGGCGGGCGCCGCCGCCGGCGCCCGAGAGGCTGGTCTGTTCCAGGTCGGCCAGCTCCCAGGACTCGCCGATCAGCTCGGCGGGGGGCAGGGGCTTGCCGAGGCGCACAAGCCGCCGCCCGCCCCAGACTTTCGGCAGCAGGATGGGCGCGAGTGTCAGGGGATGCGGAGGGGCGGGGCCGGGCACGCCGCAACGGTATCGATCGGCCGGTCGGCGTGCGACCGCGTGGGGCGCGTGCGTGCCGGCGCAGGGCCCGCGTCTACCATGGCCGCGTGCCCAAGCAGCGTGGCCAGTTCGACTCGGGAGGGCGAGAGGGCGGGCCGGTTCCGGCGGTCGCGATCGTGGTGAGCCGGTACAACCCCGAGATCGCCGGGGCGCTGCTGGACGGGGCGGTGGGGGCGTACCGGGCCGCTGGGGGCGACGGCGCGCACCTGCGGATCATCGAGGCGCCCGGGGCCTTCGAGCTGCCGGTGCTGGCCGGGGCGGCGGCGGCCTCGGGACGGTTCGGGGCGGTAGTGGCCCTGGGCTGCGTGATCCGGGGCGAGACGCGCCACGACGAGGTGATCGCGCACGCGGTCGCGGGTGGTCTGACCCGGGTCGGGCTCGACACCGGCGTGCCGGTGGGCCTGGGGCTGCTGACGGTGAACGACGAGGCGCAGGCGTGGGCCCGCGCGGGGGGGCCGCTCGGGAACAAGGGGTCCGAGGCGATGGAGGCGGCCCTCTGGGCGTGGCGTTCTTTGCAGGGGCTGCTTCCGGCCGGCGCGTCGGACCGGGGGGCTCGAATCCTGCCGGTGCAGGCCGAGGGGGCGTTGCAGGCCGGGGGGCCAGGCCCGGACGGGCCGGGCCGGCCCGCGGGGGCGGGCGGGGGGCGCGTCTGATGGCCACCCCGCGCGACGTGCGCCGGCTCGCGTTCCAGTGCCTGTTCCAGCTCGACGCCCGGAGCGGGGACGAGCCGACCGTGCGCGAGTCGATCGCGGAGCTGGCGGAGTTCACGCCCAGGGAGCGGGACCAGGCGCTCGAGCTGGCCCGCGGGGCCTTTGCGCGGCGCGCGGAGGCCGACCGCGTCATGGTTGGGCTGGCCCCGACCTGGCCGGCGCACCGCCAGGCGGCGGTGGACCGCGCCATCCTGCGGCTGGCGTATCACGAGATGACCTCGGGGAAGACCAGCCCGAAGATCGTGGTGAACGAGGCGGTGGAGCTCGCCAAGGCCTACTCGACGGAGAAGTCGCCGGCCTTCATCAACGGCCTGCTGGACAAGGTCCTCAAGCGGGTGCTCGCGGAGCGCGCGGGGCCGGCGGAAGACCGCGGCGCGCCGGAGCCGGCGGGCGGGACCGCGGGCCCCGGCGCCGCTGGCGGCGGGGAAGGGGCGTAGGCGTGGCCCTGTTTCGCGCCGCCCTCGGGAAGCTCCGCCAGGGCCTGGCCAAGACGCGCGACATCCTGTTGATGGACGTCCGCGATCTCGTCCCCTTCGGACGGGCCCTGGATGACGAGCTCATCTCGGAGATCGAGGCCCGGCTGCTCCGGGCCGACGTGGGCGCCGCGGCCACCACGCGCCTCATCGATGGGATCCGCGCCGACTACAAGTCGGGGAAGATGACGCGCGGCGAGCAGGTGCTCGAGTACCTCAAGCGCGAGATCAAGGCGATGTGGCCGGAGGAGGACCGGCGCCTGCGCTTCGCACCCCCGGGGGCCGGCCCCACGGTCGTCCTGGTGACGGGCATCAACGGGGCCGGCAAGACCACCACCATCGCCAAGCTCTGCCATCTGCTGCGCGGCGAGGGGCGGAGGGTCCTGCTGGCCGCCTGCGACACCTTCCGCGCGGGCGCGGTCCGCCAGCTCGAGATCTGGGGGGAGCGGCTGGGGGTCGAGGTGATCCGCGGGCAGCAGGGGGGCGACCCGGCGGCCGTGGCGTTCGACGCGTGCAAGGCCGCGGTGGCGCGCGGGGTGGACGTGCTGATCATCGACACCGCGGGGCGGCTGCACACGCAGGACCCGCTGATGCGCCAGCTCGGAAAGATCCGCGCGGTGGTGGGCCGGCAGATCCCGGGCGCCCCCCACGAGACCCTGCTGGTGCTCGACGCCACCAGCGGGCAGAACGCCCTGCGCCAGGCCGAGGAGTTTTCCAAGGCCGCCGAGCTGACCGGGCTGGTGCTGGCCAAGCTCGACGGGACGGCCAAGGGGGGGATCGTGGTGGCGATCCGGGGGGCCACGCGCACGCCCGTGAAGTTCGTAGGCGTGGGCGAGACCCCCGCCGACCTGGCCCCCTTCGACCCCGATGACTTCGTGGAAGCGCTTTTCGGGGGTGGTGCGGCCGCGCCCGGGGCCGCGCCCGCGCCGGGCTGAATGGAACGACCCACCGCGTGCGCGTAGGGTTGGCCGGCGCGGCGCCGACCCCGGCCGCGCGGAGGTGCCGCACATGCCCGTTCGGATCGGAATCAACGGCTTCGGCCGCATCGGCCGGCTCGTCTACCGCATGGCCTTCGAGCAGGGCCTGGAGGTGGCGCTGGTCAACGACCTGGTGCCGGCGGACAACCTCGCCTACCTGCTGGCGCACGACACGATGCACGGGCGCTTCCGGGTCGGGGGCCGGCCGGCCGAGGTGAGCGCCACGGAGAGCTCCTTCACGGTCAACGGGCGGACCACCCGCACCAGCGCCGAGAAGGACCCGTCCCGTCTTCCCTGGAAGGACCTGGGCGTGCGCTATGTGCTCGAATCGACGGGCCTCTTCACGGACCTGGAGAAGGCCTCGCTGCACATCTCGGGGGGCGGGGCCGCCCGGGTGGTGATCTCGGCCCCCACCAAGAGCGAGCCGGAACAGGTCCCGACCTTCTGCTACAAAGTGAACCACGAGGCGTACGACCCGGCCCGGCACACCGTGATCTCGAACGCCTCGTGCACCACCAACTGCCTGGCCCCGGTCGCCAAGATTCTCAACGATGCCTTCGGGATCGAGGAGGGCCTGATGAGCACCGTGCACGCGGTCACGGCCACGCAGCCCACGCAGGACGGCCCGAGCAAGAAGGACTGGCGCGGCGGGCGGAACGCCTACATGAACATCATCCCGGCGAGCACCGGCGCCGCCAAGGCGGTCGCCCTGTGCATCCCGGCGCTCAAGGGCCGGCTCACGGGCATGTCCTTCCGCGTGCCCACCGCGGACGTGTCGGTGGTCGATCTGACCTTCCGCACGGCCCGGCCCACGAGCCTGCGGGAGATCAACGCGGCCATGAAGCGGGCCGCGGCGGGCCCGATGGAGGGCGTGCTGGGCTACACCGAGGAGGAGGTCGTCTCCAGCGACTTCGTGGGCGACCAGCGCAGCAGCATCTTCGACGCCAAGGCCGGCATCCAGCTCAACGATCGGTTCTTCAAGGTCGTCTCGTGGTACGACAACGAGGCGGGGTACGCGGCCCGGTGCGTGGACATGCTCCGGATGCTCGCGGAGCGGGACGGGGCGCGGTAGTCTGGCGGCATGACCGGCAAGCCCAGCACCGCGCGCCACGTCGCCCTGCTCCTGGTCGCCCTGGCGATCTTCGCCGCCGCGGGCGTGATCGCTTATCCCAAGTACGCCCAGAACGCCGCTGTCAAGGAGCAGGAGCGCCAGCTCGAGGTGGGCGAGGCGTG
>DASPKO010000154.1:0-11556 GCA_035628055.1 Phycisphaerales bacterium | reverse complement strand
GACGAGGCCCTGCGCCTGCTCCGCTTCCTGAACCGGCGCCTGGGCGGGCACGCCGCCTCGCTGGGCCACCTGGCCCGCTGGTCGGCCCGGTGGCCCTCCGGCGCGCGCGTCACGCTCGTGGACCTCGGAACGGGCTCGGCGGATTTTCCGATCGCGGCACGGCGCTGGGCCCTGGCGCGCGGCTTCGAGCTGCGCGTCACCGGAGTTGACCTCCACCCGGTGACGCTCGACCTGGCCCGCGCGCACGTCGCCCGGTTTCCCCGCGAGGCCGAGGGCATCGACCTGGTGCACGCCGAGGCCGGCGAGCTGGTCGAACGCTTCGGCGCCGGGAGCTTCGACTACGCCCACGCCGCGCTCTTCCTGCATCACCTGCCGCCCCTGCGGGTCCTCACGGTACTGCGGGTGATGGACCGCCTGGCGCGGCGCGGGGTCATCTGGAACGACCTGGTCCGGTCGCGCGCGGCCCTGACACTCGCCCATCTGGCGGTGCTCGGGCGCCCCGCGCACGTCCGGCACGACGCCCTCGTGAGCGTGCGCGCCGGGTTCACCCCGGCCGAGGCCCTGGACATCGCCCGGCGCGTGGGCCTGGGGGCGTGCCGGCTGTCGCGCCACCTGCTCCATCGCTTCACCGTGGCCTGCGAGAAGCCCGGGGGTTGGGAGGCCCCGGGGCGGGCGGGCACATGCGCGCCGTAGTTATTGGCGGGGGGCCCGCCGGCGCGGCCGCCGGCTGGTCCCTGGCGCGCCGCGGGCACGAGGTCACGATCCTCGAGGCGCGGGCGTTCCCGCGCCCCGCGTGCTGCGGTGAGTATGTGTCGCCGGGCGCCGCGCCCCTGCTCGAACGCATCCTTCCCGCGGCGACCCTGAGCGCGCACGGGGCGCGCTCCGTGGACCGGCTCGTTCTGGAGGCCGGACCGCGCCGCCTGGCGTGGCGCACGGCGCGCCCGGGGTGGGCCCTGAGCCGGGAGACCCTGGACCGCCTCCTCCTCGCGGCCGCCGGCGCGGCGGGCTGCCGGGTCATCCAGCCGGGCCTGGCACGGAGCGCGGTCTGCGATGACGCGGGCGCCGAGGTGCTGCTGGCCACCGGCCAGGGCGTGCGCGCGGACATCGTGGTCCACGCGGACGGGCACGGCCGCCACGACGCTCACGGGCCGGCCGCCCTCCGCCGGGGCGTCGTAGCGCTCAAATGCCACGGGCGGGCCCGGTCCGCCCCGGGCGGCGTCTGCCTGCGCGCCTGCCCCGGGGCCTACGTCGGCACCCTGGGGGTCGAGGGCGGCGTGGGCGCGTGCGCGCTGGTCGCCCGCGCCTCGATCCTGCGCGCCGCGCACGCGCACCCCGACCGGGTGCTCGCGGGCCTCGCGCCGGAGCTCGGCTGGCAGCGCGACGGCCCGTGGGTCTCGACCGGCGTCGCCCGCGCCGCCTACCGACGCTCCGGGCACGTGCGCTCCTTCCGCGTTGGCAACGCCGCGGGCGCGCCCGAGCCCGTCGGCGGAGAGGGCATCGGCCTGGCGCTCTGGTCCGGGGTGCGGCTGGGGGAACTGCTTGCCGAGGCCCGGGGCGACGACCCCGGCGCGCTCCGAACGGCCGGAGCCGTCCTGGCGCGCGAGCACCGCAGGGAGCTGCGGCTCCGGGGGTGGGTCTGCCTGCTCACGGGGCTGGCGCTCGAGCGCCCCGCCCTGGTGGGCGCCGCCTGGCCCCTGCTGGGCCGGGGGGGCCTGGTCGCCGGGCCGTGGGCGATTGCGACCGGAAAGGGGCCGCTGGCGGTTCCGCGGCCGGCTAGCCGGTGATCCACCAGACAAGCCCGGCGAAGACCGGCACCGCGACGAGCGCCGAGATGAGGAGCCTTCGGAGGAGCGCACCCGCCTCGGTCTCCGGGCGCCTCGAGCCCCGCGGGGCCGGAAGGCCGACCAGTGCGAGCGTGGGATGCCGCTGGGCGGGCTGCCCGCGGCGCGCGGCGTCCTGGGCGATGGCAATCACGAGGCTGGCGTCGAAGCGCCGCAGGCCGAGCTGCCGGGCGCTGGTCATGAGCTCGGCGCGACGCTCGGGCGTGAGCACGGCGGCGCGCCCGCCCTGCAGGCGCGCACCCACGCGCGCCGCGAAGATTGCCCGCACGTCGTCGTCGCCCGGGCCGGCCGAGCGCGCGTTCTGCCTGGCCACCTGGGCGGCGGCCCGGTGCTGGCTCCGCGCGGGCGTTGCCGGGCTCGCGCGCACGAGGCGGAGCCTGGTCGCCAGCGGGGCGGCGGTGCTGAGCGGGGTCGGGCTCGACACGCCTCAAAGGCTACATCGTGCCGGGAGGGACGCCCGAGCCTTCCGACACGTTTTCCTCCGCGCCGGTTCGGGTGGCGCCGTCCGCGCCGCGGGCGCGCCGGTACACTCGGACCTTCGCGCGACTTATGGGAACCGACCCGACCGAACCCGACGCGCGCCCGCGGTCCCACGCGGGGCACGACCTGCCCGTCGTCGTCACCCCGCTCGGCCCGGAAGAGATCGTGGCGCGGCTCGACGTGGCGGCGCGCCGCGGCCGGCTCGCCGGGTATCACCCGGGGGTCGGGCCCCTGGCCCTCTTCTTCGTGCGCGACTTCGGCGCGCCCTTCGAGGGCACGCTCATCGCGCGCCTCCACCGCGATGCGGCTGGCTCGGCGCTCTCCTTTCGCGCCCGCGTGCGCCCGCTCGTGCCCGCCATCTTTTTCCTCGTGCTGGCTCTCTCGGTCTGGCCGGGCGTGTGGCTGATGGAATCCTTCCTCGGGCTCTTCCCGGGCTCGGCCTCCTGGCCCTGGTCGGGGTGGTGGTATCTGCCGCTGACCGTGGTGGGCGGCGCCTGGGCGATGTGGACGGCGCTGCGGCGCTCGCGCGCCAGCATCGCCGCCGAGGCGGTCCAGCTCGTCCGCCGCGTGGCCGACGAGCTCGACGGCGCCGCGAGCCGGTGAAGGAACACGCACGGCGCGCCCCGTCCCGGGGCCGCTCACTCCTTCAGCGGGTCGGGCCGGAAGAGCTTGGCGTCGAGCGCCCAGTGCTTCTCGGTGAAGTTGCCGCCCAGCGCACTGGTGCCCAGCTCGCAGCGGGCCGCGGAGAGGCAGATCTCCGTCTTGGCGTCGAGGTTATCCAGCAGCGAGACCATGATCGCCTCCGGCGTCGAGGGGACCTTGGCGGCGCCGAACTCGGGAAGACCGTGGTGCGAGAGGATGATGTGCTGCAGGACCATCACGAGGTTCGCCGGCAGCCGCACCCCCGTGGCGCGCATGACCTGCTGGGCCTTGTCGTGCAGCATGATGACGCCGTCGGTGATGTGCCCAATCAGCTCGCCCCGGTCCGAGTAGGAGAAGGTGCGGTCATACACCAGCTCGCGGGTCTTGCCCAGGTCGTGCAGGAAGAGCCCCAGCACCACGAGGTCGCGGCTGAGGCGCGGGTAGAGCGGGCAGACCGCCGTGGCGAGGCGCATCACCTGCAGCGTGTGCTCGAGCAGGCCTCCCAGGCAGGCGTGGTGCATGCTCTTGGCCGCGGGGCAGCGCTTGAGCGCGCTCATCAGGTGCTCGTCGGCCAGGTAGGCCTCGGCCAGGGCCCGGGCGGCGGGGTGCTGGAGCGTCGCCAGGATCGCGCGCACCTCCGCGAGCATCGTCTCGGGGTCCTGGTCCGAGCACGGGAGCAGCTCGCGGAGCTGGTCCTCGGCCGGCTCGATCGGATCGATCAGGTGGATGATGAGCTGCAGCTCGCCCTGGTAGGGCTGGGTCTCGGCCTCGATGTACACGAACCCGTCGGTCGGCAGCCGCCGGAAGTGGTGCGGCTCGATCGACCACATCCGTCCGGGGAGCATCCCGGTCTTGTCGCCGATCAGGCACTTGAGGAAGGGCTTGTCCTGCTTGGTCTTGCCGAGCTGGGCGTTGGCGATCGCGAAGGCCCCTTCGAGGCGCTCGGCGGGCCCGAGCTCGCGGATGAAGCGCCGGGACGAGGAGGCCCCACCGGGCGCGGGGCGGGAGGCAGGAACCGGGGCGTGCGTGTGCATGCCGGATCGTAACCGGCTCTCCCGGGCGCACCCCGAAAACCGGCCGCTCTCGGCAGGATAACGCGGCCCATCCTCCGCCCAGCTTGCCGGCGCGGCGCCGCCCGCCCGACCCGCCGGCTCCCGGAGTCCCGCGCGATTGACAACCCCCGTGCCGGCGGCATGGTCGGACCGGCCGGGCTCGGACGTGCTCGGCGACACCAGGCGAGCGCGGCGACCCACGCCCCACCGGGGGGCCGCGCGATCGCTCCGGCAGGAAAGGAATGGTCATGCGCGGCAATGCCTGCGGTCTGTTGACGGTCTGTGTCGCGGGAGCGCTGGGGTCGGGAGCCGCGGCCCGGGGCGACGTGGTCTACGCGCAGGACTTCCAGACCGGAACGAGCTTTCCGGGCTGGTCCACCGGCGCGACCCAGACCGCGCCGGCCTTCAGCAGATTCCTCGGCCGCTTCTCCAGCCAACTGGTCACGCTGACCCTGACCCTGCCGGCGCTGCCCCCCCCGGGGCCGGACTTCGGCGAGCCGGGCGGCGGCGGCGACGGGGGAGGCGGCAGCCCAGGCCCGTACTGGACGTACGTGCTGGACTTTGACTTCTATTGCATCGACTCCTGGGACGGGTACGGGATGTACGGGCCCGACCGCTTCATCGTGCGGGCCGGAGGGGTCACGCTCCTGAGCGAAACCTTCGCCAACCAGCACGAGTACCAGTCCTACCCCGGCGCGCCGGTGCTGGGGCCCGAGTTCCTCGGCTTCAACCCCACCTGGCGCGACTCGATCTATCACCTGAGCCTGGCCTTCGTCGTCCCCGGCGGCCCCACGCAGCTCGCCTTCGAGGCCACGGGTCTCTCGAGCCTTCACGACGAGTCCTGGGGGATCGACAATGTTGTCGTGTCCGCCGTGCTCGTGCCCGCGCCCTGGTCGGCGGGCGTGCTCGGCCTGGCCTGGTGGGCGCGGCGGAGGCGCCGCTAGCGCCCCGAGGGCCCCGGGGCGGGCTCGAGTTGCACCTGGATCGTTCCCCGGAGGTCGCCCGCGTCCGTGACGCCGATGCGCCATCCCAGGGCCCTCACCCCGCCCGCGGCCTTCCGCCACCCGGCGACGTCCGGGACCAGCGCCGGGACCCTGCCGGCAAGCTCGGCCGGACGGAGCCTGCCCAGGGAGAACCAGCGCTGCGGCGGGTCGCCGGCCCCGGGGACAGGCTCGGGCTCGGCAAGCAGCGCGGCCGCCAGACGGTCCAGGAGCACGGCCGCGCCGGCCTGGTCGTCGTCGGCGGGCCCGACGCCGATGAGCCACCATCCGCGCGGCTGCCCCGGCGTCGGCCGAGCCATGGCCCAGCCGAGCTCGTACGCGGGGAATGGCGCCGCGAGCCCGGGCACTGCCGGGCCAGGCGCACCCGGCCCCAGCCGGACCAGACGACGCGCACCCGGCCACAGCCCCCCGAAGTCCGGCACGGGCGGGGCGGGGGCTCCGCGCACCAGGTCGAGGGCGCGTGCGGCCCCGGTCATGTACGTGTCGGCGGCCGGAGCCAGGCGGTCGACGTCCACGGCTTCGAGCGCCAGGCCGACGCCCAGCCCGCCGCGCTCGGAGGCGGTGATCACCAGGGCCTGGCCATCGCCCAGGGCCGCGCGCACGTCGGGACCGACGCCCAGCAGCGCCAGGACCTGGGCGAGGGGGCCGCTGTCCCCCTCCGAGCCCACCCGGTGCTCGACGATCGCCGCGAGCGCCCCCCGCTCGAGCACCGCGAGCGGGGCGGCGCGCGAGAGAGGTGTCGCGAGCAGGTCGTCGCGGAGTGCCCGGTCGCGCAGCAGCAGGCGCGCGTCCCAGCGCTCGAGCTGCCCCGGCGCGTGGGAGAGGGACAGGAGGAGGAAATCGCTCCACGGTGCCCGGGGTGGAGCGTCGGCCAGTTCCGGCTCGACAGGCTCCGAGGCACCCTCGATGCGCACCAGGGCGAGGATGCGGCCCGGACCGAGCCGGCCCACGGCCCGGAAGGCGGGCGTCCCCGCGAGAGTGGTCCCCGGCACCGCGTTGGCCGCCGCGATGACCTCGTCGAAGAGCTCGTGACCGCCCGCGGGCCCCAGGAGGAGCCGCACCGGCGCACCGGGGGCGGCGGCGACCTGAGCGGGGTTCAGCGCCGTGAGCTCGAAGCGGCCCTCCTCGACCGAGAGCACCGGGTGCCCGGCGACGATGCCGCGGGGGGCTGCCTTGAGCCGCCCCGCCAGGTGCTTGTTGGTCGGCGCGGAGACTTCGCTGATGAGCGACCAGCGCGGGCGCTCGCCCGCCGACAGGCCGTCGGCCACGAGGATGACGCGCCGCCCCAGGAGCTGATCGAACGCCTGCCCGGGCGTCCAGCCGAGCGACTCGGCGAACCTGGTCCAGGTCGGGCCGGCCTTCACCGGGGCGAGCAGCGCGCCGACCAGGGGGGGCACGCCCGAGCCCTCGGCGGCGCGGCGCAGCTCCGCCGCACCCTCGACCACGATCACGACCTCGGCGCGCCGGGGCAGGGCCCCGACCGCCGAGTCGGCGAGGGGCTGCGCCCGCGCCCCGGTCGCGCCCGCGAGCAGCATCACCAGGGCACGGACCAGCAGCGATCGCGCACGGATTCGGCGGGACATGCGACACCGGAACGGACAGGGACGGTGGTGGGCGTTCACTACCGGGCCACGGCGGCGGCGTCGGGAGCGCCGCGAACGAGCCACGCTCCGCCGGGCAGGTCCGCGCCGCTCCGGCCCGCCGAGGGCTCGAACCATGGGCTGGACCACCGGTCCTGAATCACCATCTCGAGCGTGGGGCGGGTGGCGCTGCGAGCCCGGACCAGGCGCGCGGTACCCGCGGCTCGCGAGCCGGGCTCGAAGGCCCACGGCGCGAGCGTGTCGACAGCGCCCGCCTCGGCGACCCCCACCACCACGCTGCGCCCCGGGGGCGCCAGGCTTGGGACCACGGCCGACACCGGCCGGGTCCGAACCGTGCGCAGCGTCTCGCGGAGCGAGGAGAGACCCACCGAAGCCCCCGAGCTGGCGGTCTGCACCACCGCCGTGAGCGGGGCGGGATCCTGGGCGATGACCCTGGCCCCCGGCGCGGCCCGATGCAGCAGCACCACCGCGAGCGAGACCAGGGCGGCGCCGCAGACCAGGGCCAGCCGCATCGCGACCACGAGATGCCGGATCGCCGGGGGCGCGAAGGGCCGGGCGTCCTCGACACGGTCCAGGATGCTCTGGGTCAGGTCCGGGGCCTCCGGGACGCCGGCGGCGCGCATCACCTGACCGATGTCCTCCAGGCGCGCCCGGCGCCGCCTCCCCCGGCCCTCGAAGCCGGCGCTCACCGCCAGACCTCCTGCACGCGGGCGGTGTGCCCGGCGTGCCGGGCGAGGGCCTCGCGCATGCGCTGGCGGCTGCGGTGCAAGTGGCTCTTGATCGTTCCCTCGGGCATGGCCAGGTATTCGGCGATCTGCGCGATCGGCCAGTCGAGCTGGTAGAACAGGATCACGATCTCGCGCTGATCCTGCGGGAGCACGGCCAGGGCCATCTCGAGGGCCGCGGCGGCGTTGCTGCGAACCTCGTCGTCGATCGCCCGGGTCTCGGGGAGCCCGGGGGCGCTCTCCCACTGCTCGGCGGCCTCGGAATCGAAGGCGGGCTTGTGCTTCTGGCAGGCGTTGACGTACAGCCGCTTGGCAATCGTGAAGAGCCACGTGGAGAACCTGAACCGGAAGTCGAACCGCTCCAGGTTGGTCAGAGCGCGCACGAAGGCGTCCTGCACGATGTCCTCGGCGACCTCGGGCCGCCCGGACATCCGGAGCATGTACGCATAAAGAGAGGCCTGGTGGGCACGGACGAGCCCCTCGGTCGAGGCGCGGTCGCCCGCGATGGCCCGCTGGATCAGGCTCTGCTCTTCGGCACGGGTCATCCGGAGTGATTGTACCGCACAGCCGCCGGACGGGTTGCGAGTGCGCGCGTGCCGGCGCCGAAAGAAAACGGGCCCGCCGAGGCGGGCCCGTCCGGGAACCTTCGTTCGGTCGCGGTCGAGCCGCCTCTACGCGGCCCGGCTCTGCTGGCGCTTGCGTCCCACCGTCCGCTGCGTCGCCGGGGCCCGGCGCTCCGGCTCGGTCACCAGGCGCTCGGCCATCTCGAGCGGGGTCGAGGCCCAGACGTCGGCCCCGATCTCCTCGGCCAGGCCCTCGGCCCGGTTGAAGACGCCGCCCCCCACGGCGATCTGCATCGACGAGGTCGCGCCGATCTCGCGCAGCGTGTCGATGAGCTGGCGCAGCTCGGGGAGGTCCTGGGGCCGCGAGGCGAACATCAGCAGCACGTCGGGCTGTTCCTCGTTCACGCGCGCCAGGACCTCGTCGCTCGGGACACCCCCACCGGCGAACGTGACCTCGAAGCCCTCGGCCTCGAGCACGTCGACGGCCATCTGGGCGCCCAGGTCGTCGGCGTCCTGGGCCCCGCAGATCGCGAAGATCGAGCGGCGCCGCGCCGCCCCGGGCGCGAGCTGGGCGGCGTTCTGATCGACCAGCACGCGGAGCAGCCGCGTCGCCAGGTGATGACTGAGCGTGCCGAGCTGGTCGGCGCGGAAGAGCCGCTCGGCGAGCTCGTAGGTCGGCCAGAAGACCTCGCTGATCATGTCCCGCGGGCCCAGCCCCGCGGCGCGGGCCTCGGCGACGAGCTGCCGCGAGGCCGGCCGGCTGCCGGTGATGAGTGTCTCGAAGAGCCGCTCGACGAATGCTTGGCAGTCCATGGGGTCGGGTCTCCTGCTCGTGTCGCGGCTCCGCCGGGACGCTGGCTTCGTTCGGGGTTGGTGTCCTGGGGGGGCGCGACCGGGCGGCGTCCTGCCTGAGGTCCCGCGCCGCGACTGGCGCGGCAAGTGGTTATCGAGAGGCCGCCCGCGGTCGCGTGAACCCCCGGACGCGCCGCCGGGGCGCTGGCGGTTTCCTGCGCGGCGGTCTGATAACCGCCCCGGGCACGGTGACATCGGGCCGAGCGAGGCCGACCCCGGCCCGAGTCACTCACCGGGGTCGGGGCGCAGCACAGGCCTCCACGGCGGCGCCTCCAGCCGCGTCAGCGTCAGGGCGCCGCGCTCCCAGAGCACCACCTCTCCGGGGCCCGGGCCCCAGCCATCCCGGCGGTGATAGAGCAGGTGCGCGCCGGGCGGCGGCGGGGCTGTCACGCGCCCGGCCCGGTCGCGCGTCGGGACGGGCCAGGAGCCCAGCTCCAGGTAGAGACGCGCGGCGCGCGCGCCGGCGAGGCCGCCATCGTGGACGAGGCCGATGCCGCGCTCCCGCAGGTGCGCGAAGAGCTCGGGCCACTGCGGCTCATCCGGGCGGTGGATGCGGATCGGCGCCAGCGCCAGGACCACGCCCACCAGCACGGCGAGCCCCGGGGCGGCGCGCGGCCAGTGCCGGGCGGCGGCGCGGATCGGGCGGGGCGCCGCGGCGATCAGCCAGAGCGCGCTCAGGGCCGCGCCGGCGGGGTAGATCATCAGCGCGTAGCGCGGGCGGCGGTCCGGGTGGAGCGAGAGCGCCAGCACCCAGGCCCCGAGCCACAGGGCCCAATGCCAGGCCGGGCCGCGGTGCGCGCGACGGAATTGGCTGCGCCCGAGCGCCGCCAGGCCCAGGAGCATGGTCACGAGCCACGGCCAGTACGAGCGCGCCAGCTCGGCGAGGTAATACCACCACGCGCCCGAGCCCCGGTTCGCGCCGGGGAGCCGCCCGGCGGCGCGGGCCACGATCTCGCGCCCGAAGTACTGCTCGGCAAACTCCGAGCCGTGCCGGAGGTACATCGACACGTGCCACGGGGCCGCCACCACGATCATGAGCAGCCCGGCCCCGCCGAGCCACCACAGCAGCTCGCGACGCCCGGCGCCCACGACCCAGGCTCCCAGCAGGGGCAGGGCCAGGGCGGCGATCAGCGGCTTGGTCAGCAGGCCCAGCCCCAGCAGGAGCCCGGAGAGGAGCACGACGCGCGACCCGCGGCCCCCCAGCGCCGCCGCGACCGGGCAGGCCGCCCCGACCAGGAAGAGCACCAGCCACATGTCCAGCGAGAAGGCCCGCGCGTGGCGCGTGAACTCCCAGGTCAGGGCCAGCACCAGGCCCGCCAGCAGCCCGGCGCGTCGTCCGGCGCGCAGCCCGACGCACACCGCCAGCGCCGAACAGCACAGCGCCGCGGCCAGGGCTGCCGGCAGGCGGGCCGCAAGAACCGTCGGCCCGAGCGCGTGCAGCGAGAGGCCGTGCAGCCAGAACGCCAGCGGGGGCTTGTTGAGATAGGGCGGTCCGTCGGCGCCCCCCGGCCCGCGCAGGCTCCAGAGGGCGCCCGGGTCGGCCTCTCCGATCGCGTCACGCCAGGCCTGGAGAGCCAGGGCCGAGTACCACCCCGTGTCCACGCTGAAGCCGCCCTGCCCCAGCTTCGGAAGGATCAGGCAGAGCGCGGCCAGGCCCGGCCACGCGACCACCTGCCAGGGGCGCGGGGACCATCGCGGCCGGGGCGTGCGCGGGGCCGTGGGCGTGGGCGGGGCTCGATCCACTCGGCCTCAAGGTTGTCGCGGGAAAGGGGCCGAGGTCAGCCGCGGGCCTTGGCCACGGGCTTGGGGCGGACGATGTCCGTGTCCTCGGTGTAGAGGAGGCACTGGCAGTTGACGCAGCGCGTCAGGTGTCCCCGGACGATGGAGTTCACCGTCTCCATGGGCAGGGTCATCATGCACGAGGCGCACGAGTACTCGTAGCTGCGCCGGTCGACGACCTCGACCGGGGCCATCGCCTCGTCGCCGCGGATCCGCACGAGCTCCTCGAACTGGCGGAGCACGTCCGCCGGGACCTGGGCAGCCAGGGCCTTGCGCTGGGCCGTGAGCTCGTCGAGACGGTCCTTGATCTCCGCGGCGCGCCCGTCGCGCTCCGAGCGGGCGCCCGCGACGATCTTCTTCCGTTCCTCCTGCTGGGCGGTGATCTGCTGAAGCTCCTGCTCGATCGCCTCGGCCCGGGTCATCGCCTCGAGCACCTTGTCCTCGGCCAGGCTCTTCTGCTCCTTCAGAGTCGTCAGCTCGGCCTGGAACGCCGCGTACTCCTTCGCGGTGCTGGCCGAGTTCATCTGCTCGCGCAGATGCTCCACGCGCGCGTCGATGCGCTTGGCCTCGCCCTCGTCGGTCTTCCAGGCGGCGCGCAGGGCCTTGGCCTCCGCCGCCATGGTCGCGGCGCGCTTGGAGAGCTGGTCCAGCTGGGCCTGCTGGGTGGCGTGGAACTTCTCGGCGGCGTCGAGCCGGCTGCGAAGACCACGGACTTGCTTATCGGCACGGAAGAGCTCGAGCAGCTTGGGAGTGACCGTCATACGGCTCCGCCAGTCGGACCGGGCACGGCGCCGGAATCGGCGGGGGCGTCGCGTCCGAGCACACCCATTGTACTTCGCCGCCGCGGCAAACTCCATCCTGATCGCATTTAGGATGGTCGGAGCAGCCAGTACGCGACGGGGGCCACGAGCAGCACGGAGTCGATCACGTCGAGAACGCCCCCAAAGCCGGGCAGAACAGAACTCGAATCCTTGATGCCCGCGTCGCGCTTGAGCAGGGACGCCGACAGGTCGCCCGCCT
>DASPKO010000153.1:0-3698 GCA_035628055.1 Phycisphaerales bacterium | reverse complement strand
GCCGTGCCGCCCGCCCGTCGGTGGCGGCGGGTCTTTGGGGTCCCCGCGGCCCTCGCCGTCGTCCTGCTGGCGCTCCCCTCGTGCGGCCCGCGGCCCCGCGACGGGCACTACGCCGCCCGCTCCCTCGTCCTGCGCCCCTCGCCCGGCGACGGTTCCTCGCTCACGCTGGCGCGCTGGACCGACAGCTCCGGACGCCGGCACGAGCAGGACACGGGCATCGGCCTCGCCGCCGCGAACGACCGCTGAGTCAGCCGGTGCGCGCCCGCGGCGGGCGCGCCGGTCGCCGCGCCGGCCTGTGGCAGCCCCCCGGCCTGCTACAGATAGTCCCGCAAGAACCGCCCCGTGTGGCTCTCCTCCACGCGCGCCACCTCCTCGGGCGGCCCCTTGGCCACGATCCGCCCGCCCCCGTCGCCCCCCTCCGGGCCCAGGTCGATCAGCCAGTCGGCGCACTTGATCACGTCCAGGTTGTGCTCGATCACCACCAGCGTGTTGCCCGCGTCGGCCAGGCGGTCCAGCACCCCCACCAGCTTGCGCACGTCCTCGAAATGGAGGCCCGTGGTCGGCTCGTCCAGGATGTACAGCGTGCGCCCCGCCGCCGGCTCCGGGGACAGGCTCCGCGGCTCGGCCTCGCCCCCGCCCCGCGCCGCCGCCGCGGCCGCGGCCGCGAACTCGACGGCGTCGGTGGCGGCCTCGACCCCCCCGTGCTTGCCCAGCTCCGTCGCCAGCTTCACGCGCTGCGCCTCGCCCCCCGAGAGCGTCGTCGAGGGCTGCCCGAGGCGGATGTACCCCAGGCCCACGTCGCGCAGGCACCCCAGGTAGCGCCGGATCACCCCGTGGCTCTCGAAGAAGCCCAGCGCCTCCTCCACGGTCATGTCGAGCACGCGGGCGATGTGCTTGCCCCGGTAGAGCACCTCGAGGGTCTCGCGGTTGTAGCGCGAGCCCTTGCACACCTCGCACTCCACGTACACGTCGGGCAGGAAGTGCATCTCGATCCGCTTGAGCCCCTGCCCCTCGCACACCTCGCACCGCCCGCCCCCCTTGGCCGCCGAGACGTTGAAGCTGAACCGCCCCGGCTTGTACCCGCGGACTTTCGCCTCCTTGGTGAGGGCAAAGAGCCGGCGGATGTCGTCGAAGATCCCCGTGTACGTCGCCGGGTTGCTCCGCGGCGTCCGCCCGATCGGGCTCTGGTCCACCTCGACCACGCGATCGATCCGGGCCAGCCCGGTGATCCGGGAGTGCGCCCCGGGCTTGAGCCGGGCCGCGGCGCTCGCCTGGGCCCCGGGAGTCCCCGGCAGCCCGCCGATGTGCTTCTTGGCCCCGACGAGCAGGATGTCGTTCACCAGCGTGCTCTTGCCCGAACCCGAGACGCCCGTCACGCACACCAGCCCCCCCAGCGGGAAGGCCGCGTCGATCCCCTTGAGGTTGTTCTGCCGAGCCCCTTTCACGCACAGCGCGTTCTTTTCGCTCACGGGCCGCCGCCGCCGCGGCACGCGGACGCACAGCTCCCCCGCCAGGTAGCGGCCGGTGAGGCTGGCGGGCGCCGCGATGATCTCGGCGACCGTGCCCTGGGCCACCACCCGCCCCCCGTGCACCCCCGGTCCGGGCCCGATGTCCAGCACGTGGTCGGCGCAGCGGATCATCTCCTCGTCGTGCTCGACGACCAGCACCGTGTTGCCGATGTCGGCCAGGCGCCGCAGCGTGCCGATGAGCCGGTCGTTGTCGCGCTGGTGCAGGCCGATGGTCGGCTCGTCGAGCACGTAGCAGGCGCCCACGAGCTTCGAGCCCACCTGCGTCGCCAGGCGGATGCGCTGCGCCTCTCCCCCGGAGAGCGAGCCCGTGCGCCGGTCCAGCGAGAGGTACTCGAGCCCCACCGACTCGAGAAAACCCAGCCGCCCCAGCACCTCGCGCACGATCGGCTCGGCGATGGCGCGGCGCTCGGGCGTCAGCCGCAGGCTCTCCATGAAGCGGCGCGCGTCCGTGATGGTCAGCCGCGTGACCTCGGCGAGGTTGATCGGCACGCCCCCGGCGTCGGGGCCGCCCCCCGCGGGCCGCCCGATCACCGTCCCGGCGCAGGCCCGGGCCAGGTCGGCGCGGTGTCGCGAGCCGAGCAGCACGTGCAGCGCGGGCACGCCCAGGCGGTCCCCGCAGCAGGCCGGGCAGGTCTTCTCCTCCATGTACTGCCCGAGCCACTCCTTGATGAACGCCGAGTCGGTCTTCTCGTACCACTTGCGCAGGCTCGCGAAGACCCCCTCGAAGCTCGCGCCGCAGCGGCGCTCGTCCTCGGGAGTGGTCCCCCGGAGCAGGATCCGCCGCAGCCGCTCGTCCATGGCGCTGACCGGCTCGTGGGCCCCGAACCCGAACTGCCGGCAAAAGAAACGCACGCGCCGCCGGTAGAACTGCCCCATCGGGGGCGGGACCTTCCAGGGCGCCACCGCGTTCTCCGCCAGCGACTTGCTCGGGTCGGGGATCACCAGCCCGGCGTCGAACTCCATGATCACGCCCAGCCCGTGGCACTCCGGGCAGGCGCCCTGCGGAGAGTTGAACGAGAAGAGCCGGGGCTCGAGCTCCGAGAGCGCGCACTCCGGGTGCACCGCGCACGCGAACTTCGCCGAGTAGACCCGGTCCGACCAGGCGGGACCCGTCACCCCAGCGAGCCCCGGCTCCGCCCCCTCGCCCGGGCGCTTTCCCCCCTCGACCGAGACGACGACCGTGCCGTCGGCCAGGCGGAGCGCGGCCTCGACGGCCTCGGCGAGCCGCTGGCGCGCGTCGTCGCGCAGCACGATGCGGTCGATCACCACGTCGACGTCGTGCTTCTCGTAGCGGGCCAGGCCCAGCGGGTTCTCCCCGCCGGGCATCAGCGCCTCGCGCAGCTCCAGCACCCGCCCATCGACCCGCACCCGGCCCCATCCCTGGCGCTGCGCGTCCTGCAGCGCCTCGGTATGGAACCCCTTCTTGCCCCGGATGATCGGCGCCAGCACCATCAGTCGCGTGGCGCGGCCGTCCGGGCCCTCGCCGGCGGCACCGCTCTCCGAGCGGTGACCCGCCCCCGCCTCCCCCGCGCCCCTTTCTCCAAGGGCCATCACCGCATCCACGATCTGCGTCGCGGGAGTGGCGTGAATCGGCAGGCCGCACCGCTCCACCACGGCCCCGTCCTTGCGCGTCCGCACCGGGGCCCAGCAGACCGGCTGCCCGCAGCGGGCAAAGAGCAGCCGCAGGTAATCGTAGATCTCCGTGCTCGTGGCCACCGTGGAGCGCGGGTTGCTCGTCCCGCTCCGCTGCTCGATCGCGATCGTCGGCGGGAGCCCCTCGATGTCGTCGACGTCGGGCTTCTTGAGCTGGTCGAGGAACTGCCGGGCGTAGGCCGACAGCGACTCCATGTACTTCCGCTGTCCCTCGGCGTAGATCGTGTCGAACGCCAGCGAGCTCTTTCCCGACCCCGAGAGCCCCGTGATCACCACAAGCCGGTCGCGCGGGATGTCGACGTCGATGTTCTTGAGGTTGTGCTCGCGGGCCCCGCGCACCCGGATGCGCTTGTCGTCGAGCGGGGCGGCCCCTCCCGCGCCCCCTCCCCCGGTCGCCCGCGCCGCCTCGGTGGCGCCGGCGCCCGGCCCGTGCCCGGCGCGCGCGACGCCGTTGCCGTCGCCTGCCACGCTGACGCCCGGGCGCGCCTCCTCGACTGATCTCGTCCTGGGAGCCAA